>DATLUU010000469.1:0-12812 GCA_035577885.1 Verrucomicrobiia bacterium | reverse complement strand
CCGCGTGTCGTCCACGATCAGCAGTTCCTTGTCGAGCGTCGGCTTCACCACGACGAGATGCACGATCGCGAGGCTCTTGAAGTCGGAGCCGGACGGGGTGCAAGGGCTCGCGTTGCTGCGGCCCTCGATGTAGAGCGTGTGCTCCTCGCGTTTGGGACCGGCGATCGGGAATGGACCGATCGACACCGAGGTGCCGGGGCCGAGGTCGCTCCAGTGCCGGAGGTCGCCGGGGCCGCTGCGCGGCGTGTCATCGAACACGTCCACCGGGTCCAGCACCCAGCGATAGCCCGTGACCGCCTGCCCAGGGGCCGCGATCGCGCTCCACTGGAACGCGATCGGCGCGTTCGCGGCCACCTCGGTGTGGATCACGCGCACGGGGTCGAGGAACCAGCCGCCGCTCTGGAATGCGAACGAGAACGCCGGACCCGTGACCGTCATCCGCGGTCCAAGACTGCCCGGGAAGCCAACCGCGAACTGCAGCATGTTCTTGTTCAGCGAGAACACCGGATCGTAGTCGCCGGCCTCGTCCCACCCCGTGACCGTGAACAGGTAGGACTTGCCCGGGACCAGGTTCGTCAACACCGTGTGCTCGGTGTCGGCCGACGTCGAATCCCAGCCCGCCCAGTTCGTGGCCACGGCGACCCGCCGCAGCGAATCCGGGTTCACGAGGAAGACCCGGTTGCTCGGGTCGTCCAGGTCCAGGACCTCGAACTTGTACTTGACGGGTTTCTGCGTGAACACGCCGTCGGGATCGGTGCCGGTCCACTGGATGCAGACGGTGGGCCCGACCTGGGCCATGAGCAGCGCGCTCGGCTGCGGCGCGGTGATCGCCACGATGGGCGCGACGTTGTTCTGGAAGATCGCCAGCGTCGCTGTCTCGGAGCGTGACCCCTCGGCATCCACGGCCCAGACCGCGAAGCGTTGCGGCTCGCGCGCGGCGCCGATCGCGCGCGTGGTCGCAAGCCGGTCGGCCGGCAGCACGCACTCCTCGAGCGTGGTCGTGTGCTCTTCGACCGCGTCGCGCGCGCCCTTCACCCAGGGCGCGAGGCTCCAGTGCGTGGCGGCGAGCCGGCCTTCGGGATCGCGCGCCGCCCAGCGCACGCGCACACCTGCGCTGGGGTCGCGTCCGCCGCGGGCGTCCACGATCTCGATCTCGGGCGGCTGGTTGGGCCCGAGGAACGAGCCCACCTGCCGACCGCATCCCGGTGCGATCAGCACGAACGTTACGAGCACCGCGGCGTGACGACCGAGACGAATGGTCGAACTCCCGCCGGACATGCACCGAAGCTAGCGAGTCGCCCACGGCACCTCAAGAACAATCCGTGGAGTTGGGTGGAATTGCTCTTGACCTCCAACGCTGCGAGTCGGAGCATCGAAATCGTCGGTCGCGCGGATCCGGGACGCGGCCCCGGAGGCGCATGCCATGCGCGCATGGTCCTTGGTCGTACTCTTGCTCGCCCTTCCCACCCTGGCCGCGACGCGGTTGCCGAAACCGCCGCTCACGCCCGACCGCGTGGTGCCACTCACGGCGCCCTCCCCGCTCTCGACCCAGAGCGTGTGCGCCGTCGGCGCCAGTGGGCCTGCCGCCTACGTGATCGACTACCTGCAGCCGCCCGACGATTCCTACTACCTGCGCGTGCAGCCGTCGGCGTGTGCCGCGTGCAACACCAAACCTGGCGTGTGGGTCTCGAGCGTGCACGTGAAGCTCGAGTTCCGCGTGCCGTGCAGCCAGCCGGTGGAGGTGTCGGTGGTCTCGACGCTGGGCGACACCGCGTGCGCGCCGCCCGATCCTCCGCGCGCGATGCGCGGACCGGTGACCGCTACGCTCACCGCGCCGTCGCCGGGCACGTACGACTTCAACGTGCCGCTCGAGGGGCCGCTGGCGCTCTTGAAGGACAGCTACCTGCGCGTGACGTTCACCGCCGACGGGGCGGGATGCACCGCTCAAGGCACGCGGCCGCGGCTGGTGACCACGTCGTCGTGCTTCGACTGCGTGGCGTGGAACTACTTCCCAGCGGACACCGCCGACCTCTGCCAGCTGCTCTTCCCCGGCACACCGGTGATCTACGCGAACGCGGACTCGTGCGTGTCGAGCGCGCTGGCAGGTGTCGGCGACGAACGTGCGCTCGCGAGCGCCCTGCGCGTCGCGCCCACGCCGGCGCGCGGCGACGTGCAGCTGCGCTTTGCACTCTCCGCCCCCTCGCGCGTCCGACTCACCCTCTGCGACATCGCCGGCCGCCGCGTGCGCGAGCTGATCGACGGCACGCTCCCCGCAGGCGAGCAGGTGATCGCGTGGGACGGCCGCGACGACGACGGCTCGCGTGTGCGCCCGGGCACGTACTTCGCGGAGTTGCGCGAGGGCGGGCGCACGCTCACGAGCCGGATGGTGCTGATCGCGACCGATCGCTGACCCCGCTCCGCGATGCACCCGCGCGTGCCCCACTGCCGCGCAGGCCGTACACTGCGCGGTCATGCTCACGCTCCTCCACTACCTGCACGTGCTGTTCGCGTTCGCGTGGTTCGGCGCGGTGTTCGCCGAGCACTGGAACACGCTCCAGGCTCGCCGCTCGAAGGAGTGGGCCAGGCGCGCGATCCTGTTCGACCTGAACCGCGGGCTCGCGGCGATGGTCGCCCTGCCGGCGCTGCTCGGGGTCGGGTTCCTCGGCAACGTGTTTGCCATGCAGCTTGGGTTTCGCATGCTGCACACTCCGCTGTTCATGGTGGTGGATGTGCTGTGGCTGGTGCTCGTGGTGGTGACGCTGGCGATGGAGATGCCGGCGACCGGGGCGCTCGGCGCGCTCGCCCACGCCGCGGCCGACGCCGCCGCGCGCGGAGGCGAGGGCGAGCCCGCAGGCTGGGGCCGCGAGCTCGGCCGCTGGCGCGCGGCGAATGGGCTCCAGCTGCTCCTCTACGCAGTATTGCTGGCCCTCATGATCACGCCCTGGGGCGTGGTCAAGTAGTTGTGCCCCCGCGCCCGGCCCGCGACAGGGGCGCGCGGTTCCGATAGCCTTGAGGCTCCACCACTGCAACGCATCCCCGAGAGAGAACCGCCGATGATCTTCCCGCCCCGCACCCGCCGCATCGCGCTCGCGCTCGCCGTGTGCGCACTCCCCATGGTCGCGTTCGCGGACGCCGAGCGGCGCCCCGACGCGTTCGCGGGCTCCACGGCGCACCCGTGGAAGATCGCGCTGGCACGCCGGCTGGCGGACGAGGGCATGGAGAGCCGCAAGGAACGCGAGCGCTTCGCGAAGCAGGCACTGCGCGAGTGGCGGCGCCGGCAGCGCGCCAAGCTCGGCGGCGAGCACGCGCGCCCGGTGGCGCCCGACGGCTCGACGCCGCGCGGGAGCGAGCCCACCGTGTTGCGGCGCCTCCCGCGCCGGTTCGGCACCACGACGTTCACGCCGCCCACGAACGTGATGGTCAACAACCCCGCCGGCGACGCCACGCTCTCGGGACAGAGCGAGACGTCGATCGCGGCGTTCGGCGACATCATGGTCGCCGCGTGGAACGACTTCCCCGGCAACGGCGTCAACGACCAGCAGGGCTGGGGCTATTCCTCGGACGGTGGCGTCACCTGGGTCGACGGTGGTGTCCCGCCGCACCCGTCGGGGGTGTCGAACTTCGAGTGGTTCAGCGATCCGCTCGTGGCCGTGAACGACAAGACGGGCGCGTTCTACTTCGCCGCGCTGTGCCTGTTCAGCAACGCGCAGGGTAGTCAGAATGGCGTCGCCGTGGTGAAGGGCCGCTGGAACGGCACGACGATCGCGTGGGGGAATCCCGTCATCGCGCACGAAGGCGCACTCGGCATCGACGACTCGGACAAGGAGTGGCTGGTCGCGGACTCGTTGAGCGGGCGCGTGTACCTCTCCTACACGGCGTTCGTGCTGGACCCCGTGTCGCAAGTGGCCCTGTCGCGCATCATGTTCGCGTCCGCGGACAGCAATATCGCGACCTGGACCACGCCCCGACAGGTCTCGCTCGACACGCAGACCGAGAACGGTTTCGTCCAGGGCTCGCGTCCGGTCGTGGACGGCGACGGCCACGTCTACGTGGTCTACTTCCTGATCGGCCAGGGCTTCGCCGACTACTACCGGATCCGGCGCTCCGACAACCAGGGCGCGTCGTTCGGCGTGCCGGTCACCGCGGAGTCGCTGTTCACGAACTTCGGCACCGGCCCGCCCGGGTTCAACCGCGAGATCTCGGTCGACTTCCCCGGCATCGGCGTGGACCGCAGCCACGGCCCGCACCGCGGGCGCGTCTACCTGTCGTGGGCCGAGTCCATCAACTGGCTCGACGAGGTGTTCGATATCGGCTTCAGCGGCAACAAGAGCGAGCTGGAGCCGAACGACAACGCTGCCGGGGCCACGCCGGCGGTGATCGGCCAGACGCTCCGCGGCACGGTCAGCTCCGCCGCAGATTTCGACTACTACGCGGTGACGCTCACCCAGGGCCAGCACGTGGTGATCGACGCCGACTCGTCGGAGGCGCTGGCACAGAACCAGCTCGGCTGCGTGCTGCGACTGCTCGCGGGCGACGGCGTCACCGCGCTCACGTACACGACGTTCGACCGCACCGTGAACGGCGGGTTCCTTTCCGGCTGGATGTTCACCGCGCCCACGAGCGGCACGTACTACATCCAGGTCGGCCCGAAGCTGAGCCAGGGCAAGTACCGCCTCCGCACCGGGACCGTCCACCGAGACAGCGAGCGCGGCCGCGACCAGCGCGACGTGTTCGTGGGCTTCTCGGACGACGGCATCTCGTGGAGCACCCCGGTGCGGGTGAACGAGGACCCGCCGGGATTCGACCAGTTCACGCCCGAGGTGAATGCCGCAGCGGACGGCGGCGTCTACTGCACGTGGTACGACTATCGCGACTCCGCCCCGGCCAAGGACGGCGGCGAGGCGGGCGTGTACATGGCGCATTCGGGCGACGGCGGCGCCACCTGGACCACGCTCGGTCCCGTCACCGACGTGCTCACCGACTGGTCCGCGACCGGCACGAACCTGATCCCCAACCAGGGCGACTACATGTCGCTGTTCTCCTCCGCCTCGTACGTGTGGGCGCTGTGGTCCGACGGGCGGCGCGGCAATCCGGACGTGTTCGGCGCGCGCACGCCGTTGATCCCGGCCGGCGTGCAGGTCGCGACCCAGAACGTGCACCTCGCCGACCACCGCATCACCATCGACTGGCTCATCACGCCTCCCGACACGGTGTCGATGCGGCTCTACCGCGCCACCGACGCGGGTGCGTTCGTGAACATCGACGCGGTGCAGTTCGATGCCGGCGGCGCGCTCACCTACCCGGACACCACCGTGATCCCGGAGCACACGTACACCTACCGGCTCGGCCGGTTCACGAACGGCGTCGAGCTGTTCTACGGCCAGGTGAGCGTGTTCCTGCCCGGCTCCTTCGCGCTGCGCATGTCGCCGCCGCGGCCGAATCCGATCGTCGCCGGCACGTTCGTGGCCGACTTCTCGCTCGCGACCGATGAGCCCGCCGACCTGATCCTGTTCGACATCACCGGCCGCGAGGTGCTCCGCCGGCGGGTGAACCTGGGCAAGGGCCCGCACACGCTGACGTTGCCGGTACCGAACGGCACCCATCAGGGTCTCTACGTACTCACGCTGCGGCAGGGCGGCCACAACACGTCGGCGCGCGCCTATATCGTGAGGTAGAGGCCTCTTCCCTCGGCTGCGGCCGCTCCCTTACACTTCCCGTCGACGACACGGCCCGCCAGACGCCATCCAGTGTGCGCGCGGAGGGCATCACCGCCAGCCTGCGCTCGAGACCGTTCATGCCTTCGCCGCCACGCGCCCTGCCCGCGCTCCTGTTGCTCGCGCTCTGCAACCCGCCCGCCTTCGCCGCCCGTCTTCCCGCAGCCCCCGCGACGCCGTTCTCGCGCCTCGACGCCGCGACCGCGCACCTGCTCGCGATCACCGGTGTGCCCGCGGGCGCGCAGAAGGCGGGTGCCGGCGCGACCCTGCTCGCGGTGGACCCGGACGCGATCCGCGCGTTCCGCGACGCGGGCGGCGGCGCGCTGTCGATCCCGGCCGCGAACGGCTCCACGGTCGAGCTCGAGCTCGAGCCCTACGCCCTGTTCGCCGACGGCAGCGGCCCCACGACCACCGATGCCGGCGGCCGGCATCCGTTCACGCCCGACGTGTCGCTCTACCGTGGCCACGTGACCGGCGACGACGCGAGCTGGGCGGTGGTGTCGATGAGCGGCTCGGGCGTGCTGGGCGTGATCGAGGAACACGGCGAGCGGCTCACGCTCGGGCCGGTGCAGAAGATGGCCGGCCCCAACGCCGCCGCGATGGGCGTGCATGCGCTGGCACCCGAGGGCGACCTCGCCGAGGAGATCTCGCGCTTCGAGTGCGGGATCAACGCGGACAACGAGGTGCGGTACGGCTTGAAGCCCCTGCCGGGCGAGGACGGCGAGCGCATGCTCGCCGCACCCGAAGCCACGAACCTCAACGCCGCGCGGTTCACGTTCAATCTCGCCGTGGACAACGACTACGAGATGTACGGCGTCAAGTTCGGCGGCAACCTCACCGCCGTGACCGCGTACATGATGACCGTGCTCGGCACCGTGAACCTGATCGACGAGCGCGACCTGGAGGCCACGCTCAAGCTCGTCTACCTGAACTTCTGGACCACGGCCGCCGATCCGTACACGGCCAGCACCACGAACAACCAACTGACCGAGTTCAAGTCCTATTGGATCACGAGCGGCAACGCCAGCACGATCTCGAGCCACCTGGAGCACCTGGTCTCTGGCCGGGCGCTGGGCGGCGGCATCGCGTTCCTGGACGCGGTGTGCACCGGCAACGGCTACGGCGTGAGCGCGATCGACGCCACCTACAGCTATCCCACCGTGACCACGACCTGGGACATCGAAGTGATCACGCACGAGCTGGGTCACAACCTCGGCTCGCCGCACACCCACAGCTGCGCGTGGGTGAACGAGGGTCGCTGGCCCGCCGGGACGCTGGACTCGTGCGTCGCGCCCGAGGGGAGCTGCGCCACCTACACGAACCACCTGCCGCCCAACAAGGGCACGATCATGAGCTACTGCCACCTGATCTCGGGGGTGGCGAACGGCATCCGGCTCGAGTTCCATTCCGTGTGCGTGGGTCGCATGCGCGGCGTGATGAGCAACTGCGCGTTCTTCCCCACGCCCGCTCCGCCACGCAATCCCGTGGCCGCGAGCATATCCACCGGGCTCCAGCTCACGTGGACCGCGAGCCCCAGCTCGGGCGTGACCGGCTACAGCGTCTATCGCAGCCGGCTGCCGCTCGACCTGGGCGCGCTCTACATCGGACAGACGCCCGCGTCGCCCTACAACACCACCGGGCTCGGCACCTACTACTACCGCATGCGCGCGCTGCGCGCGGCGGACTCGTCGTCGTTCAGCGGCGAGATCAAGGCCACCGCCTGTCCGTTCAGCTCCGCGGCCCCGGTGACCGTGGGCTCGTTCCCCACCGCCGCCACGCCCGAGGACCTGAACGGCGACGGCATCGAGGACGTGGTGCTGGTGACGACCGGCAGTAGCAACCTGGTCACGCTGCTCGGGCAGGGCGCGGGCGGGGTCGGGAACGGCAACTTCGCCGCGCCGGTGAGCGTGGGAACCGGCCCCTCGCCGGTGTGTCTGGCGCTGCTCGACGTGAACGGCGACGGCATCCTCGATGCCGTCGTCGGCGCGCAGGACGACAACTCGCTCTACCTGCACCTCGGCCAGGGCTCGGGCGGTGTCGGCAACGGCACGTTCGGCCCCGCGAGCCTGATCGCCACGCTGGAGTTCTCGCCCACCGGCATCGCGGTGGCCGACTACAACGAGGACGGCCTGCTGGACCTGGCGGTCGCGGGCGGCGGCGCATCCATCGCCGTGCTCCTGGGCCAGGGCGCGACCGGCGTGCCGAACGGCACGTTCGCGGCCCCCGTCTCGGTGGCGACCGGCACCAACACGCGCGGCATCCTCGCCTACGATTTCAACGGCGACGGCATCACCGACCTCGCCGTGAGCGGCAGCAGCGTCAAGCTCCTCTACGGGAACGGCACCAACGGCAAGGGAGACGGCACGTTCACCCCGGGGCCCAGCTACACCGCCAGCTCGACGCCCAACCATCTCGCCACCGCCGACTTCAACGCCGACGGCATCGCCGACATCGTGGTCTGCAACACCGGCGCGAGCACGGTGAGCGTGTACCTCGGGAACGGCAGCGGCGGCCTTCCCAACGG
This sequence comes from Verrucomicrobiia bacterium, assembly GCA_035577885.1. Taxonomy (GTDB): domain Bacteria; phylum Eisenbacteria; class RBG-16-71-46; order RBG-16-71-46; family RBG-16-71-46; genus JAIOPA01. The sequence goes on along the minus strand of DATLUU010000469.1, from coordinate 4,574 downwards.
CACGTTCAGCGCCGGCACCAGCGTCACCGCGGGCCAGGGGCCCAACACCGCGGCGATCGCCGACTGGGACCAGGACGGCCGGCCCGACATCGCCGTCGCCAGCAACAACACCGGCAACTCCACCTCGATCCTCCTCGGCCTCGGGGACGGCACGTTCGAGGCGCCGCAGACGTTCGCCACCGGCGGCAACAACCCGGCCGCGATCGCGGTCAACGACTGGAACGAGGACGGCGCGCCCGACCTGCTCGCCTGCAACCGCGCCTCGCAGTCGGTGACGCGCCAGCTGGCCGGCTGCCCGACCGTGCTCTCGCACGCGCTCGCCATCGTGTCGCCGAACGGCAGCGAGCTGTGGGTGGGCGACACCGGGCACGCGATCACCTGGAACAAGGGCGCGGGGGTGATGACCGTGGACCTCCAGCGCTCGGACGACGGTGGCGTCCACTGGAAGACGCTCGCGCGCGGGCTCACCGGCACCAGCTACAGCTACACGGCGACGGCGCCCTACACCACGCACGTGCGTCTCCGCGTCGTGGAAGGCCACGCGGCGCAGTTCAACGATGCGAGCGACGCCGACTTCCAGGTGATGGACCCGGCCCTGGCCGGCGTGGGCGACGGGCCGGCGACACTGGCGCTGCTCGGCGCCCAGCCCAATCCGGCGCGCCGGGACCTCACCGTGTCCTACTCGCTCGCCGTCTCCGGTGCGCGCGGCGCGCTCGAGCTGCTGGATCTCGCCGGCCGCCGCGTGGCGTGGCGCGACCTCTCCGGCGAGTCGGCGGGCCGCCACCAGGCGCAGCTCCTGGAGCGCTCGGCGCTGCGACCCGGCGTGTACATGATCCGCCTGACGCACGCCGGAGAGGTGCGCGGGATGAAGGTGGCGCTGATCCGGTAGGCGCGCGGACCGCGCGGCAGGCCGAGAGAGGGGTATCCGGGCCCGGCAGCTTCCAGCGCCGGGCCCGAGTCGTTCCCGGCGTGGGGACGATTCCGCTTTGCGCGCCGGGCCAGAAGGTGTATTTATTCGCTTCCCCGCATACTTATTCACTCCGCCCGGACAGCTTCCGGGCCGGCGGGGCCGAAGATGAAGACCGGTCGAGCGATCCACCGCAGGGAGCCACGAAGAGCCATGTCGCGCACCCGCCGCCTTACCACCATCGCCCAGATGCTCTCGGGGCGCCGGTTCTCGAGCCAGGAGGAGCTGGCCCAGGCGCTGTCGCGCGGCGGCATCGAGGCGACGCAGGCGACGCTGTCGCGCGACCTCCGGAGCCTGGGCGTGGCCAAGCGCTCGGGCGCCGACGGCACGAGCTGGTACGAGCTGCCGCAGCCGGCCACCGAGGCGCTGGACCGCGGCCGGCAGCTGCTGGACTTGAAGGTGTTCGTGAACGAGACGCGCGTGGCCCAGAACCTGGCCGTGGTGAAGACGCCACCCGGCCACGCGAGCGCGGTGGCGCGCGCCATCGACCTCACCGGCTTCGACGCCCTGATGGGCACCGTGGCCGGCGACGATACGGTGCTGTGCATCCTGGAGGACAACGTGTCCGCGAAGCGGTTCCGCAAGTATCTCGACATGCTCTCGGGCCGGAACGGGGCCGCGAAGTGACGGCGCCCGTCTCGACCGGCACGCCGCTCGCCACCGGGCCCGCCGTCGCTCCGTTCCCGACCGCTCCCGCGGCGGCCCCGCGCGCGACGCAGCCGGCCGCCGGTGCCGTGGCGCGCGTCGCCGTGCTCGGCGCTTCGGGTTACTCGGGCCACGAGTTCGTGCGCCTGGCGCTCGCGCACCCGGGGCTCGAGATCGCGGTGCTGGTCTCGCGCGAGTACGCGGGACGGCCCGCGGGCGAGCTGCTGCCGGGCGTGGACGCGCGGGTCACCCACCTGCCGTCGCCGGTCGCGCCCGACGCGTTGCCCGAACTGCTCGCGCAGGGCGCGTTCGACACGCTCGTCACCTGCCTGCCCCACGGCGCGTGGAGGGCGCTCGCGGCGGAGCAACCGGAGCTGGCGAAGCGGCCGCTGCGCATCGTGGACCTCTCGAGCGACTTCCGCGATGGGTCGGCCGGCTATGTCTACGGCCTGCCCGAGGCATTCCGCGACACGCTCGCGGACGCCACGCGCATCGCCAATCCCGGCTGCTATCCCACGGCGGCCACGCTGTCATTGCTGCCGGCGCTCGAAGCCGGCTGGCTCGAAGGCCCGGTCACGGTGACCGCGCTCTCGGGGGTTTCGGGCGCAGGCCGCGCGCCGAGCCTGCGCACGTCGTTCGCGGAGCTGGACGGCGGCGCCGGCTTCTACAAGGTGGGCGAGGTGCACCAGCATGTGCCGGAGATGGCGCGCGTCTTCGGCCGGCTCGCGCACGCCGAGGTGCCGGTGGCGTTCGCGCCGCAGCTGGCGCCGATGTCGCGCGGCATACTCCTGACGGCGATCGCGCCGCTCGCCAACCCGCTCACGCCGCAGCAGGCACGCGAGGCGTATGCCGAGCGTTATGAAAACGAGGCGTTCGTGCGCGTGCTGCCGGCCGGCGACTGGCCGGAGACGCGGCTCGTCAAGGCCTCGAACCGCTGCGACGTGGCGGTGACCACGGTGCACGGCGGCAAGACGCTGCTCGCCACCTCGGCCATCGACAACCTGGTGAAGGGCGCGGCGGGCCAGGCGATCCAGAACCTGAACCTCGTGCTCGGCTGGCCCGAGGGCTGGGGCCTGCCCGTGCACGGGAACCCCTGGTGAGCGGGTTGGCGAGCAAGACTTCTCCGCTGCTCGTGAAGCTCGGCGGCCGCGCGCTCGAGGCTCCGGGCGCGCTCGCCGCGTGCGCCGATGCGCTCCGCGCGGCGGTGGCCACCGGCACGGCCACGCTCGTCGTCCACGGCGGCGGCGCCGAGGTGAGCGCGTGGTGTGAGCGCGCGGGCGTGCAGCCTCGCTTCGCCGACGGCCTGCGCGTCACCGATCCCGCCACGCTCGAGATCGCCGCGGCGGTGCTCGCGGGGCTCGCGAACAAGCGGCTCGTGGCGGCGCTGCGCGCGCGCGGCGTCGACGCGGTCGGCGTGTCGGCGGTGGACGGCGGCATCGTCCGCGCCCGGCGCCATGCGAACGCGGCGGTGCTCGGCGAGGTCGGCGAGGTCGCCGCGGTGGACGTGTCGCTGCTCGCGACGCTGCTCGCCGCAGGACGGGTGCCCGTGCTGGCGTCGCTCGGTGATGACGGCCACGGCGCGCTCTTGAACCTGAACGCCGACGACGTCGCGGCCGCGGTCGCGGGCGCGCTCCCGGCCGGCGACCTCGTGCTGCTCTCGGACACTCCGGGCCTGGTCCTGGACGGGAACGTCGTGCGCACGCTCGGCGCCGATACGCTGGAGGGCACGCTCGCGCGGCCCGACGTCACCGGCGGCATGCGCCCCAAGCTGCGCGCTGCGGGCGTGGCGCTCGCGGGCGGTGTCTCGCGCGTGCACATCGCCGCCTGGCAGGGGCCCGACACGCTCTCGAACATTCTCAATGGCACCGCCGTCGCCACCACGCTGTCCCATGAGGTGAGTCATGCCTGACACGATGCTCGCGACGCCGTCGACGATTCCCGTCGCCGAGACCGAGACCCCGGCGGTCGCGCACGATGAAGTCGGGCTCCTCGCCCCGCTCTATCCATTGCCGCGGATCGAGCTGGTCGAGGGCCAGGGCGCGCGCGTGCGCGACGCGGGCGGCAAGGAATACGTCGACTTCACGAGCGGCATCGCGGTGAACGCGTTCGGCCACGCGCCGCGCGGCCTCGCCGAGACCGTGGCAGCGCAGGTGGCGCGGCTCGGCCACTGCTCGAACCTCTTCGCCAACACGCCCGCGCTCTCGCTCGCGAAGGAGCTGGTGGACGCCACCGGCTACGACCGCGTGTTCTTCTGCAATTCGGGCACCGAGGGGCTGGATGCTGCGCTCAAGTTCGGCCGCGCGCGCGGGAAGGCGCTCGGGCTTCCGGGCCGCGGCATCCTCGCGTTCGAGGGCGGCTTCCACGGCCGCACCGGGTTCGCGCTCTCGGCCACGTACAACCCACCCTATCGCGAGCCGTTCGAGCCGCTGATCCCGGGCGTGCGCTTCGCGCCCTACAACGATGTGAATGCGTTGAACGCCGTGCTCGACCGCGACGTGTGCGTGGTGGTGGTGGAGTGCGTCCAGGGCGAGAGCGGCGCCGTGCCCGGCACGCGCGACTTCCTGCAGGCGCTCCGCGCGCGCACGACCGCGCTCGGCGCGGCACTCGTCCTCGACGAGGTGCAGACCGGCATGGGCCGCACCGGCCGGCTGCTGGCGCAGGAGCACTTCGACGTCCGCGCCGACCTCACGGTGATGAGCAAGGCGCTGGGCGCCGGGCTGCCGATCGCCGCCGTGCTCATGACTTCAGATGTGGCAGCTACTCTGGCTCCTGGCATGCACGGCTGCACGTTCGGAGGCAATCCCGTGTGCGCGGCGGCCGCGAGGTGGTCGCTGGCCCAGGTGAGGCGTCCGGCGTTCCTCGAGCGCGTGCGCAGGGCGGCGAGGAAGCTCACGGCGGGGCTCGAGGCGCTGGCGGAGAAGCACGCGGCCGTGCGCGAGGCAAGGGGCCTGGGGCTGCTGCG
>DATLUU010000468.1:0-3126 GCA_035577885.1 Verrucomicrobiia bacterium | reverse complement strand
CGGTACGTTCGCTCGTCCCGTGGTCCCGACGGCGACCAAGCCTGGCATCGTGGCGTACACGGACTCGGCGACGCTGACGTACGTGATCGGCGGCGAGGGCAAGGCGGCGCCGCTGACGCTGCAGCTCACCAGCGGCCAGTAGATCGAAGTGGATCCCAGGCGCGGGGGCGAGGGCCCCCGCGTCGCAGGATCCGCAACACGCCCCGGCGGTGCACACGCAGGCCGCCGCGGGATCAGGCGAGGAACCGGTGTCGGCGACGAGGCGGGAGCGGGGGTTCACGCTGGTGGAGTTGATGATCGTGGTCGTGATCATCGGCATCCTCGCCTCCGTGGGGATTCCCAACTTCCTCAGCGCGCAGGCCCGGGCGAGGGAAGGCAGCACGAAGGCGAACATGCACACCTTCCAGCTCGCGGCCGAGGACTACAACGTCCAGAACAACGGCGCCTACGCCACGCTCGCGGACGGCGTCGCCGGGCTGCTCGACTCGTACGGATCCCAGTTCAAGAACCCATTCGACAACTCCGCGGGTACGGGCAACGCGTGGGCCGACCAGGCGTCGTGGACCACGCCGCTCGCGACCGGCGTCAGCAAGCCTGGCCTGGTGGCGTACGGCGACTCGCTGACGTTGACCTACCAGATCGCCGGCAGGGGCCAGAAGAGCGACCTCAGGCTGGTCCTCTCGCCCGGCAGCCAGTGACGGCACCGGCTCACTGAGCCTTAAGGTGCCCGCGGCGGCTGCTTCCCTGATGGGAGGCGGCCGCCTCGATGTCTCGAGGGGTGCGCCTCCGGCACGCGCGTTGCAATACGCCCGGCCTGACGCATGAGCCCACGGGTGGGGCCGATCGCAACCCCTTGCCAGGACGACGATGCCGGATCCCAATGCCCTGAAGTCGCGAGCGCAGGACCGCCAGCCGCTGGCCACCCCGGCCGGTGAGCGGCCAGAGGCTGGCCACCCGCACGTGGGTAGCGGCGCCGCCGCCATGGCCGGTGACGTCCCCGCCGTGAGCATCCGCGGACTCTCGAAGCAGTACCGCCACCCCTGGACGCAGAAGATCACGCGCGGCCTCGAGCCGCTGGACCTCGAGGTGCGCCGCGGCGAGGTGTTCGGCTACCTGGGACCGAACGGCGCGGGCAAGACCACGACGCTCAAGATCCTCACCGGGCTCCTCAAGCCCACGTCCGGGACGGCGATGATCCTCGGCGAGCCGATCGAGCGCGTCTCCAGCCGGGCGCGCATCGGCTTCCTCCCCGAGCAGCCGTACTTCTACGATTCGCTCACCGGCGTCGAGTACCTGGAGTTCGTGGCGCGCCTGTCGGGAATGGCGGGCCGCGACGCCACGCGCGCAGCGCGCGCGTGGCTGGCCAAGGTCGGCCTCGGTGAGCGCGAACGGATGGTGCTGCGCAAGTACTCGAAGGGCATGCTCCAGCGGCTCGGGCTCGCCGCGGCGATGGTGCACGGCCCGGAGCTACTGATCCTCGACGAGCCGATGAGCGGGCTCGATCCCTTCGGCCGCCGCGACGTGCGCGACCTGATCCTCGAGCAGCGCGAGCGCGGCACCACGGTGCTGTTCTCGTCGCACATCCTTCCCGATGTCGAAGCGCTTTGTGATCGCGTGGCGATCCTGCTCGAGGGCCGTCTCGAGCGCGTCGCGAACGTGGGCGACCTGGTCGAGGGCAGCTCGCCGGTGGTGGAGGTGCACGTGGAGGGCGGGCGCGTGTTCGAGATCCCGGTCAAGCTCGCCCCCGTGGTCGAGCGCTCCGACACCGGCGGTTTCACCGGCCTGCGCCTGCGCGAGCCCGAGCGACTTCAAGAGTTGCTCGCCTGGCTGCTCTCCGAGCGCATCGCGGTGCACGCGGTGACGCCGGTGCGGCCGTCGCTCGAGCAGCTGTTCATGGCGGCGGCGGAGAAGAGCGCGTTCCACGCGCAGGGCGTGCGGAGGCCGGCATGATCGCCCTGCTGGTGGCGCGGAACACGTTCCGCGAGGTGGTTCGCGACCGCGTGCTCATGGCGCTCGTCATCGGCGGCCTCGTGCTGCTGCTGGTGACGCGGCTCGCGAGCCCGCTGGCGATGGGTGAGGGCCTGCGGCTCACCGTGGATCTCGGCCTGTCGTCGATCTCGTGGCTCGGGCTGCTCGTCGTGCTCACGGTGGGCACCGCGCTCGTGTCCAAGGAGATCGACCGCAAGACGATCTTCAACCTGCTGTCGCGCCCGCTGCCGCGCCCGTTCTACCTGATCGGCAAGTGGCTCGGGCTCACGGTGGCGCTCGCCACGGTGGCGGGGATCCTCGGCGTCGCGTTGTGGCTCATGCTCGTGCTGCTCGGCCATGCCGCGTACGCCGGCTCGATCGCGGAGGCGGTGTTCCTCGCCACCCTCGAGCTGGCGGTGATCAACTCGCTCGCGGTCATGTTCTCGGCGCTGTCGACGCCGCTCCTGTCCGCGCTCTACACGCTCGGCTTCTTCCTCGGCGGGCAGTGGTGCACCGATCTGCGCCGGCTCGCGGCCGTCTGCCCGGGGGGGCTCAAGCCGCTGCTCGAGGGCGCGGCGAACGTGTTGCCGAACCTGCCGCTGTTCAACATGCGCACGCTGGCCGCGTCGGGCGAGCTCACGTCGTGGACGCACCTCGGGCTCGCGAGCGCCTACGCCGCGCTCTACTGCGCGGCCGTGCTCGCGCTCGCCTCGGCGGCGTTCGAATCCCGGGACTTCAAGTGATCGCGCGGGCGGTGCCGGCGGCTTCGCCGGTCCGCGACGCGATCCGCCGGCGGATGGCGCTGGCGTGGGCCGCCGCCGCGGTGTTCGGCGCGGGCGCGTGCGGACTCGCCGCGCACGCTGCCGCGACGCTGCCGGGGCCGGCGCCGTTCGAGGAGCTGGCGTACTACCCGTCGGGCCAGGCGCTGCAGCCCGCGACGCTCGGACACGCGGAGTCGGCGGCCGACCTCGCCTGGCTGCGGGCGGTGCAGTACTACGGCGAGCATCGTCTCACCGATCTGCGCTTCGCCCAGATGCGTCACGTGTTCGAGATCCTCACCGCGCTGTCGCCGACGTTCGAGAGCCCGTGCATCTTCGGTGCGTTCGCGCTGGCGCAGGAGGGACGCGACTTCGCCGCGGCGGAGCAGCTCATGCTCGG
>DATLUU010000467.1:0-4571 GCA_035577885.1 Verrucomicrobiia bacterium | reverse complement strand
CTTCGCGAGCGCGTGCCGGTGGAGGCGTTGCCATGAGCCGCCATCGCGAAGACCACCTGGACCTGTGCGCGGCGCGCGCGCTCGGCGTGCTCGACGAGGCCGGTCAGGCCGAGCTGGACGCGCACCTGGCCGAGGGTTGCGCGCAGTGCGAGCGCGAGCTGCGCGATCTCGCCGGCGGCGCCATGGTTCTGGCGATGTCGCCGCCGCAGCACCAGGCGCCCGCCCCCGTGCGCGCGCGCGTGCTCGCCGCCATCGACGCGGGCGGGGCGAGCGGCCGGCAGCAGGAGGCGAGCGTGGTGGTGCTGCCGCGGCACCCGTGGCACGCGGGACCGGCTGGCGCGCTGCTCGCCGCGGCGGCGTTGATCGCGGTGGCGCTCGCCGGCGTCTCCGCGTGGCGGCGCACCGAATCGCTCACCCGCGAGCTCGCGGCCACGCAGGCACGCACCGACTCGCTCGCCCGCGCACTCGACGAGGAGCGGCGCTGGGCCGCGGTGATGACCGCGCCCGGCGCGCGCACGGTGCTGCTCGCGCCGACGACCGCGGGCACGGCCACGCTCGTCGCCGAGCTCCACTACGATCGCGCCTCCGATCGCGCGCTGCTCTTCGCGCAGGGGCTGGTGCCGCCCGACGCTCACGCCTACGAGCTCTGGGCCATCACCGCGACGGGTCCCACGAGCCTCGGCGTCGTGCGTGCGGACGCCGACGGGCGCGCGGTCGTGCGGCTCGAGCGCATCGCCCGCGACGGCGCGGTGGCGGCGTTCGCCGTGTCGCTCGAAGCGTCCGGCGGCTCTCCCGATCCCCACAAGCCTTCGGGTCCGGTGGTGATGCTCGGGAAGATCGCGGGCTAGGACGTCGCTCACGTTCGCGCGGCTCGAGCCCGGCACGACGCGGCGTCCCGCGCGCTGATGGCGCCCGCGCGAGGCGCTCGCGTGCGCGCGCTCCTGCTCGCGTGTGCGCTGCTCGTCGCGGGAGCGCGCGCGGACGCGCACGACGTCTCCTACGCGCACGTCGAGCTGCGCTTCACCGCGAACCGGCTCGAAGGCTCGCTCACCGTGCACCCGGACGACGCCGCGATGGCGCTCGGGGTGCCGATGCCCGAATGGTTCCGAAAGGCAGACTTCCTCGCGCGCGCCGGGCCCGCGCTCTCCGATTCGCTGCGCCGGCGGCTCGTCCTCCGCGCCGACGGTCGCGCGATCGTGTGGGACCACCGCGGCGCGCGGCTCGATCCCGAGGGCCGCGGCGTGCAGCTGGCGTTCGCGGCCTTACTGCGGCGGCCGCCGGCGACGGTCGAGGTGGACGGCCCGGTGTTCCCGTTCGTTCCGAACCACGAGACGTTCGTGAGCGTCTACCGCGACGGCGTGCTGCTGCGGCACGACGTGCTCACGGTGGAGCACCCGGTGATACGCGTCTACGGCTCGGGTGCGACGGGGGTCGCCGCGGTGCTGCGCACGTTCGTGCCCGCGGGCATCCACCACATCGCCATCGGGCCCGACCACATCCTGTTCGTGCTCGGGCTCCTGCTCCTGGGCGGCGGGCTCGCACGGCTCTTGAAGATCATCACCTCGTTCACGATCGCCCACAGCATCACGCTCGCGCTCGCCTCGCTCGGGCTCGTGCGCCTGCCGAGCCGGCTCGTGGAGCCGCTCATCGCGCTGTCGATCGTGTTCGTGGCGGTGGAGACATGGAGGGCGCGCCCTCGCGCGGAGACCCCGAGCGACGGCGCGAGTTCGAGCTCCGGGCGCGCGCACGATCGTCGCGCGCCGCTCGCGTTCGGGTTCGGCCTCGTGCACGGCTTCGGCTTCGCGAGCGTTCTCGCCGAGTTCGGGCTGCCGCGAGAGGCGCTCGGCTGGTCGCTCGCGGGCTTCAACCTCGGCGTCGAGATCGGCCAGGCCGTGATCGTGCTGCTCGTCGCGCCGACGCTGGCGTGGCTCGCGCGACGCGCGCCCACGGCGCATGCGAGGCTCGTGCGCGTGCTCGCGGCCGGCATCGCGGCTGCGGGCGGGTTCTGGTTCGTGCAGAGGCTGCTCGCGCGCGGGTGATCGCGTCGTGCGGCGCGCACGGCGCGCCGGGCGGCGTGCGCGCGCCGTCGCGGACAGCTTCACCGGACCGGAACACGCAGGCCGTGTTTCGCGCAGCGCGCGGCCAAGGATTGGCCGGGCGAGCGGACGCAGCGCCTCGCGTTCGGCCCGGTGCGCGCCGGAACGCGGCGCCGGCGAGCCCGGAAAACCGTGGCGGAGATCTCATTCCGCCCGTTCCACCTAGGGGTTGTGAAGGTGCATCGAGCGCCGGACGCTTCGGCACGGCGTTCGCTTGCGAAACCGGCGGCCGCTCGGAGTCGTAGCCACGAACACATGCGGGACGGTTCGTGGGCGGGCCGCGACGGCACCCCGAACGCCCACGCTCCCGGATCCCTGGTCCGGGGCATCACACGGACGGAAGCAGGGATGGAATCCTGGAGGTGCCCTTTGCGCCGAGTCACAGTGGAGAAGGATCCGCGCCCGACGGCACGCACGATCGTGCCGCCGCACGTGTTCGCGCACATGGCGACGCTGAGCGACGCACATTTCCCCGGGCTCGCCGAGCGCGGCCGCGAGAGCCTGGTGTTCTGCGACGAGATCCGTAGCGAGCGGCTGTCGCTGCGCGGCGTCACCCCGCTCACCACCACCTCCGGCGAGGGAAAGCGGCGCACGATCTACGACGCCGAGCACGGCTTCGGCCTGCCCGGGCGTCCCGTGCGCGAGGAGCAGGACGGGCCCACGGCCGACCTCGGCGTGAACGAGGCGTTCGACGGCCTGGGCGCCACGTACGACTACTACTTCGAGGTGCACGGGCGCGACTCGATCGACGCGCGCGGCCTGCCGTTGGACGCCACCGTGCACTACCGGCGGTCGTTCAACAACGCGTTCTGGAACGGGCGCCAGATGGTGTTCGGCGACGGTGACGGCGAGATCTTCAACCGCTTCACGTCGTCGCTCGACATCATCGGCCACGAGCTCACGCACGGCGTCACGCAGTACGAGGCCGCGCTCGACTACCAGGGCCAGAGTGGGGCGCTGAACGAGCACATGAGCGACGTGTTCGGCTCGCTCGTCAAGCAGCACGTGCTCCGGCAGACGGCGAAGCGCGCCGACTGGCTGATCGGCGAGGGGATCTGGGCGAAAGGGATCCGCGGCAAGGGGCTGCGCAGCATGAAGGCCCCGGGCACCGCCTACGACGACCCGCGCGTCGGGCATGATCCGCAGCCTTCGCACATGAGCGGTTACGTCGAGACCGACGACGACAACGGCGGCGTGCACATCAACTCGGGCATCCCGAACCACGCGTTCTACCTCGCGGCCATCGGCTTCGGCGGCAGCGCGTGGGTGAAGGCCGGCAAGGTCTGGTACCTTGCCCTCACGCAGTCGCTGCACCGCGACGCCGACTTCATGGTCGCGGCCGCGGCCACCGTGGACGCCGCCGGACGGCAGTTCGGCACCAAGGGCGCGTCCGTGGTCCGCTCGGCCTGGAAGCAGGTGGGAATCGAGGTCCAGAGCGCTTCGCCGCGAAAGACGGCGCTCGAGCAGTCGAGGGCGAAGGTGAAGGGGGCCGTGCAACGTGCGAATTCACGTGGTCCAGAGCGGAGGACTCGCCGGGCTTCGTAGAGAGCACGAACTCGACACCGATGCGCTGCCCGAGGAGGCTCGCCAGAGCCTGACGGCGCTCGTCCAGGGCGTGGCGTTCTTCGGCCTGGCATCGGGGCGGGTCTCGAAGCTTCCCGACATGATCCAATACCGCGTGCGGATCGAGGAAGGCGATCGCGCCCACGAGGTCACGTTCGACGATGCCTGCAGCGACACGTCGCTGCTGGAGCTGGTCGAGCGCGTGACCGAGCTGGCGAAGGCGCAACGCTAGGGCGATCCGCTCGAAGAGCGGAGGGCTGATGAACGCGCCATTGCGGTTGTACGCCGCCGATCGGTCGGCGCTCGCGGGTCCGTCCGAGGGACCGATCGACTCGTGGCTCACGCGGCTCGTGAAGCTCGTGCCCGCCGAGATCGTCGCCGTCTATCTCGCAGGGCGCCCGCTCGCCGCGGCGCGCTTCGAGCACACGTGGCCGGTGGCCTGCCTCATCCTGACGATCATCGTGCGCGCCTTCGGCACGAACGACGGCCGCGGCCCGCAGTGGCTCTCGATCGCGATCTCGGCGGTGTCGTTCGTGATCTGGGTGTACGCCACCGGCGGCCAGTTCCTCACCCTCCAGGTGGACGCGAACGTCGCGGCGCTGGCCGTGCTCGTCTGGACCACGCTGGTGCCGGCGATCTGGCGCGGCGACCCGGCCCGCCGGCCGCGGATCGCCGCCGCGGCGTGACCGCCGGCGCGCTCGGTCAGGGAAGGACCACGGTCCGCACGCCGGCGCGGTTCTGCTCGAGCGCGTCCAGCACGCCGTTGATGGCCGCCGCCTCGAGCGGCACCGTCGCCGTGACTGCGGGGGAGAGGTCGAGCGCGCCGCGCTGGACGAGCTCGATCACCTCGGTGATCTCCGCCATCGTGTGGTCGTTGCTGCCGATCAGCTCCGCTTCGCGGCCGAGGATCTC
>DATLUU010000466.1:0-2335 GCA_035577885.1 Verrucomicrobiia bacterium | reverse complement strand
GCCGGCGTCTCCACGGTCTTGGCCTTCTCGGTGTGTCCGCGGAAGATCCGCGTCGGCACGAACTCGCCGAGCTTGTGGCCGACCATGTTCTCGGTGACGTAGATGGGGATGAACTTGTTGCCGTTGTGCACGGCGAGCGTGTGGCCCACGAACTCGGGCAGCACGGTGCAGCGGCGCGCCCAGGTCTTGAGCACGCGCTTCTCGCCGCTCCGGTTCAGCGTCTCGATCTTCCGTACGAGGGAGTCGACGACGTACGGCCCCTTCTTGATGGAACGCGCCATTTCGGTCGTCTCTCCTTACTTCTTCCGGCGGCGCACGATGAGCGAGTCGCTCAACTTGCGGCGGCGGGTTTTCAGGCCCTTGGTGATCTTGCCCCACGGCGAGCACGGGTGACGGCCGCCCGAAGTCTTGCCCTCGCCGCCGCCCATCGGGTGGTCGACGGGGTTCATCGCCACGCCACGCACGCTCGGTGCGCGGCCGAGCCAACGGCTGCGGCCGGCCTTGCCGAGCGACACGTTCTCGTGCTCGAGGTTCCCGACCTGGCCGACGACGGCGCGGCAGTTGACGTGGAACTTGCGCACCTCGCCCGACGGCAGCCGGAGCTGCGCGTACTCGCCTTCCTTCGCCATCAACTGGCAGAAGGCGCCGGCCGAGCGCGCGATGCGCGAGCGGCGGCCGGGGTAGAGCTCGACGTTGTGCACGTTCGTGCCCACCGGGATGTGGCGCAGGTGCAGGCAGTTCCCGGTGGCGATCTCGGCCGAGGCGCCCGACATGATCTTGGCGCCGACCTGGAGCCCGTCCGGAGCCACGATGTAGCGGCGCTCGCCGTCGGCGTAGTGGAGCAGCGCGATGCGCGCCGAGCGGTTCGGGTCGTACTCGATGCTCGCGACGCGCGCCCCGATGCCGTCCTTGTCGCGGCGGAAGTCGATGATGCGGTAGCGCTGCTTGTGGCCGCCGCTGATCCAGCGCATCGACACGTGGCCGTAGTTGTCACGGCCGCCGGTCTTGTAGATGCGCTCGGTGAGCGCGCGGACCGGACGCGAACGCGTCAGCTCCGAGTAGTCCGGCATCACGGTGTGCCGGAGCGTCGGGGTGATCGGGCGGAATTTCTTGAGCCCCATGGGTCGTTCCTCGTCGCTAGATCTGCTCGAACAGCTCGATCTTCTGATCGGGCTTGAGCGTCACGATGGCCTTCTTCCAGTCGTTGCGCCGGCCCACGTTGCGGCCCTGGCGCTTCACCTTGCCCTGCATGTGCATGGTCTGGACGGAGTCCACCTTCACACCGAACACGGCCTCGACGGCCCGCTTGATCTCGATCTTGTTGGCGTCGCGCGCCACCTCGAAGTAGTACTGGCGGAGCGTCTCGCGCAGCTCGGTGCCCTTCTCGGTGATGAGCACCTTGCGGATGATCGAACGCGGATCAGAGCTCATTTGCTGAAGACCTCCTTCACGCGCGCGAGTCCGTCCTGCGTGAGCAGCAGCTGCTCGCAGTCGAGCAGGTCATACGGGTTCAGCTGATGCGCGAGCGTGGTGGTGACGTCGCGCAGGTTGCGCACCGACTTCCACACCGCCTCGTTCTGCTGGCCGACGACGAGCAGCGTCTTCTTGCCGCCGAGCCCGATCTTCGTGAACACGCCCGCGACGCGCGCCGTCTTCGGCGCGCCGTCGACGACGATGTCCTCGATCACGCTCACCGCGCTCTCACCCGCCCGGAGCGACAGCGCCGAAACCAGCGCCGTGTGGCGCTGCTGCTTCGGCATGTCGGTGCGGTGGCTGCGCGGCTTGGGACCGAAGGCGCGGCCGCCGCCCGGCATCAGGGGCGACGTGTTCGAGCCCTGGCGCGCGTTGCCCGTGCCCTTCTGCTTGAACGGCTTCTTGCCGCCGCCCGAGACCAGGCCCTTGTTCTTCACCATCGCCGTGCCCTGGCGCTGGTTCCCGAGGTGGCGCTTCACGGACAGCCACAGCAGGTGCTCGTTCACCGGCTGCGCGAACAGCTCGTCCGGCAGGGCGGTGGTGCCCTTCTCGCTGCCGTCCTGTGCGTAGAGTTTCGCGTTCACGTCAGCTCCGCTTGAGAATGAAGACGAGGCCGTTCGTCGGGCCGGGGATCGCACCCCGGACGAGCAGCACGTTCTGCTCGGCGTCCACGCCGGCGACCAGCAGGTTCTTCGACGTCAGCGGCTTGCCGCCCATGCGACCCGGCAGGCGCTTGCCCTTGATGACGCGCGACGGATACGCGGACGAGCCGATCGAGCCCGGCTCGCGGCCCATCGTCGGACCGTGCGAGGCGTGGCCGCCCTTGAAGCCGTGACGCTTGATGATGCCCGCGAAGCCGCGG
>DATLUU010000465.1:0-2989 GCA_035577885.1 Verrucomicrobiia bacterium | reverse complement strand
GCGTCCTCCCGGTCCTGGTCATCCAGATAGACGTAGTCGTTCACCTTCTCCTTGCCCGGTGCGTAGTGGAGCCCGCCCACATTCCACTCGTCGACGTGCGCACCGGCGTCCGCAAGCTTGCGAGCGGTTCCCAGGTCGCGCACGAGCAGGAACGCGGCGCGCGGCGCCGAGGCTTCCTCCGCGTGCGCCGCGGCGGCCTCGGCGACGCTCGCCACGCGCACCTCGATGCCCGGGGCGGCTTCTCGGAACAGGTCGCGCTCCCAGGCGCTCGCGGCGACGCCGTCGTCCACGACCCAGATCCGCGCCGGATCGAGACGCGCGCCCCAGGCGACCAGCACCTGGCCGTGGATCAGCCGGTCGTCGATGCGGTGCAGCGCCCAGCTCACGCGGGCACGCCGCGCTGGACCCGGATGCTGTCCCGACCCTTCTGTTGCAGCCGCTCGGCCAGCTCGGGTGCGGAGAGCCGGTCGCGGTTGTGGAGGTAGTCGAGGAGCAGCGGCAGGTTGATGCCGGTCACGATCACGACCTCCCCATGACGCCGCGCCGCCGCGGAGCCGCAGGTGTGGCAGGAGCCGCCCCAGAAATCGGTGAGTAGCAGCCCGCCCTCCTTCCAGTCCTTGACGCACCCCTCGATCGCGTCCTGGAGGTCGTCGCGCGACAGCCCCTCGTTGGAGAGCAGCGTCACGTCCTCGATCGAGCCCACGACGCGCTCCGCGGCGCGCACGAGCGCCTCGGCGAGATCGGCGTGCGTCACGATCAACGCCGGCACGCGCTTCGCGGGCGGCGTCGCGCCCTCGCCTGCCAATGGCGCGCTCACTCGGTGTCCTCCCGTACCCAGGCCCGGGTGGCGCTCTTGCGCTTCATCACCTCGAGCATGTGCTGGTTCAACTTCTCCGCCGGCGAATAGCCGCCGTACGCCTTCACGAGGTAGTGGAGGGCGATCACCTCGCCGATCACGGTGATGTTCTTGCCCGGCGTGATCGGCACCTGCACCAGCGGCACCTTGACGCCGAGGATCTCGGTCTGCTTCTCGTCCAGGCCGACGCGCTCGTAGTCGTCCTCGT
Organism: Verrucomicrobiia bacterium; assembly: GCA_035577885.1. Classification (GTDB taxonomy): domain Bacteria; phylum Eisenbacteria; class RBG-16-71-46; order RBG-16-71-46; family RBG-16-71-46; genus JAIOPA01. The sequence goes on along the minus strand of DATLUU010000465.1, from coordinate 1,925 downwards.
CCGACCACACGCGCAGGTCGACCTGCACCTCGACGCGCTTCTTCAAGCGGATCGAGCGGATGCCGAAGATCGACTGCACGTCGATGATGCCGAGGCCGCGGATCTCCATGTGGTGGCGCAGGAGCTGGTTGCCGGTGCCGATCAGCACGTCGCCGTGGCCGCGCGTGATCGTGACCACGTCGTCGGCCACGAGCCGGTGGCCGCGCTCCACGAGGTCGAGCGCGGTCTCCGACTTGCCGATCGCGCTCTTGCCCGTGAACAGCAGGCCGCAGCCGTAGACGTCCACGAGCGAGCCGTGCACGGTGGTGCTGGGCGCGAACACGTGGTCCAGGTACGCGGTGAGCGAGTGGATGAACGGCGTCGTGCTGAGCGGCGTGCGCAGCACCGGCACCTGGCGCTCGTTCGCGCGCTGGATCAGGTAGGGCGGGATGTCGAGCCCCTTGCACACCACGATCAGCGGCATGGTGAAATGGAACAGCCGGTCCAGCGCCTCCTTCACCTGCTTCGGCGACAGCGTCGCCAGGTAGGTGAGCTCGGTCTGGGCGAGGATCTGGATGCGCTCGGGCAGGAAGTTCTCCACGAACCCCATGAGCGCCATGCCGGGCCGGTTGATGTCGCTGAGCGTGATCTCCGCCCGCGAGGCGAGCGACTCCGAGAGCAACTCGAGCTGCAGCTCCTCGCGCTGGTCCTCGAACAGCCGCGCGACCCCGATCGACCTCAGCGTCGACTCAGTACTCGTCATCCGCGACACTTTCCTCCGAACCCGCCGGTTGGGCGTCGTCGGCGCCGTTCACACGGCCGTTGCGACGCGGCGCGCTCACCCGCTTCTCCTTGCGCCGCCGGATGCGGTCCTCGAGGCGGGCTGCGGCCAGCTCGATCGCGGCTCGCGGGTCGGCGTGCGATTCGGTGATCACCACGTCCTGCTGGTGGGCGCGAAGGGTGATCTCGGCGGTGTGGAGCTTGCGCTCCTGCGACACGATCACCCGTACCTCTTGGATGCCCGAATCGTACTTATGGAGCTTTTCCAGCCTTTGCTGGGCAAAACCGCGCACCTCGGGGCCCAGCTCGCAGTGGCGGGCGGTCAGGTGGATCTGCACGGAACTCTCCCCCGCGACGCCCCGGCCGGCCTGGAGCCCGTGCGGGGCACGGGGCGGCGGGTGAACCGGGCGGCACGGTGTGTGTGGGGCTTCAAGCCACGCGCCGGCGGAGCCGGGCGGGCAGGATCTGCATCTGCTCACGGTACTTCGCCACCGTCCGGCGCGCGATCTGGAGCCCCTTCTCGTGCAGCAGCTCGGCGATGCGCTGGTCGGACAGCGGGTCCATCTTGTCCTCTTCGTCGATCAGTCCCTTGATGATGTTCTTCGCGGTGCGTGCCGAGACGTCCTCGCCGTCGTCGGTGGCGAGGCCGCTGGAGAAGAAGAACTTGAGCTCGAACACGCCCCGCGGCGTCTGCACGTACTTGCCGCTGCAGACGCGGCTCACCGTGGACTCGTGCATGTCGATCTGGCGCGCCACGGCGGCGAGCGTCAGCGGCCTCAGGAACGCGATCCCCTTGTCGAAGAACTCGCGCTGCTCGCGCACGATGCAGTTCATCACCTTGATCATCGTGCGCCGGCGCTGCTCGATCGTCTGGATGAGCCACTTGGCCGAGGCGAGCTTGCCCTGGATGTACTCGCGCGTCTGCTTCTCCGCGTCGGTGGCGTCGGGCTTGCGCTTGTTCGCGGCGATGACGTCGCCATAGGCGGACGAGATGCGCAGGCGCGGGACGTTGCGGTCGTTGAGCATGACCACGTACTCGTCGTCGACGCGCTCCACGAGCAGGTCGGGCACGACGTACTTGGGGTCTTCGGACGAAACCAGGGTTCCGGGACGAGGGTGGAGGCTGGCGATCCCGTCGGCCGCCTCCTGCACCTCGTGGACGCTGG
>DATLUU010000464.1:0-3515 GCA_035577885.1 Verrucomicrobiia bacterium | reverse complement strand
TCCCTCGTTTTTGCTGCGGGACCTTCACTGTTCACTCAGGGCAAACCTGGTGCCGTACTGGCTTACACGCGCGGCGTTCACATTGCACGGGCCCGGTCCTGGCCATCCTCGCTGTCTTCGATGAGGTTGCGTTCGCAGGGTGCGAAACCGCCCTGCGGGTCGTGCACGTTGACGCGCGTGCCAGGACCGGGGAGTTGGGTGGGATGACCGCGGCTGCGGAGGTTTCGCGTGGATCGCCCCAATCGGGCGCCTGGCGCGGAAGCGCGAACGCGCTCTCGCCTGGCATCGTCCCGCCCTCGCGCGGCGTGCGAGCGGGCGCAGGCCCCGAAAAGCCCTGGGCGCCGGCCCTTTCGGACCGGCGCCCGCTCTCTCCCAGCACCTCCCGGTCTTCCCGGAAGCTCGTTACTCGGCGACGACGTTGCCGCCGGTCGTGATCATGGTGCTCGCGAGCGTGTTGAAGTGGCCGACGACGTTCTGCTGGTTCGGATGCCCCGCTGCCGTCTTCTTGGTCGCCGGCTGCCAGTCGCCATTGCTCCAGACCGCCATCGACGCGGTGCCGTAGTCGAAGCCGCTGAGGTCGCTGGTATTCGCCGTGAGGACCAGGGACTGCGCGAAGTTGTTGGCCGCGGGCGGCTGCACGTCGATCTGGACGTCCATCGCCTCGGGGTCCGTCACGCGCATCGTGATCGTGGTCGGCTGGGTCAGCGAGTTCTTGCGGAACCAGAGCGTCCACCGGCCCACGGTCATCGTGCCTTCGCTCGTGGCGACGAACGACTCGGTGATCGTGCCCGGCGTGCCGCCGTCCGCGGGCGGGGGATCGTCGGGGACGACATCGACGGCCGCCGTGCCTGCGCCGGGGGCCGCGGAGGGGTCGAGCGTGGGAGCGACGGGGTTGCGCGAACAACCGGTGAGCAGGACCGCCATGGTCGTGAGAACGACCGCCGAGAGAAGAGAGCCTTTCCGCATCGTGAGCCTCGCTGAGTGAGAGCTTGGGTTGTCGGTCCCTGGCTACCCGGGACCTTCACTGTTCACTCAGGGCAAACGCGGTGCCGTTGCGGCGTACAACCACGGCATCCAAATCGCCCGAACCGGCTCCAGGCGAGGCGTGATGCATCAGGCGGTTGCGCCGCCGCATCGCGGACTGCACGCGAGGTCACGCACACCGCCGTGCGCCTGCGAAACCGGGATCTGGGTGAGATGCCCGCGTCTGGGGGAAACTTCGCGCGGATTCCCCCACTTCCGTCAGCGACGGGGCGTCGAGGGCTCCTCGAGGCGAGCCGGCAGTCGGAGCCATCCGGGCGCTTCCGTCGCGGCGGCATCTTCGCTGAGGCCAGCCGCATAGCGCGCATCGTCGTCGCCGAGCAGCACCCGCCACGAGCGCAGCTCCGTGCCTGCGTCCGGGTGGGCGAGCAGCGCCCGCACGCGCGCCGCGTTCCGCCAGGCATCCTCTTCCTCGGCGCCGTGCGCGCGCGCCGCGCGCGCCACGGCGTCGCGCAGCAGAAGCTCGTCGAACAATCGCAGCCCGCCGCTGCTCCCGGTGGGCGCGAACGCGACGCCGCAGGCCTCGAGCAGCAGCCACGCTTCAGCGGCCACCCGCTCCGCTCCCGTGCCCCGCGCTGAGACGTCGAGCCCATGCCAGCGGCGAAGCCTGACCGCGAGCCGCGCCCGCGCCGCTGCGGTCCCGGCGGCCGGCCACGACAGCCGGCGCTCTGCCTCTCCAACGAGCGCGTCGAACGCCTCGAGCCATGGCTCGGGAGCGACGAACGGGTCGCCATTACGCCCCATGAGCACGGTCTCGAGGATGCGATGCGCCGGCCGCACCGCGATCGCCCACAGCGCTCGCTCCAGGTCGGGAACGCCCTCGGGCGGCAGCGCGCTCGCCAGCTCGTCCCAGGGCCGGCCGTCGCGCGCGACCTCGCGCCAGTCGAGAAGCACGCGGGAGCCGAAACCGCCCAGCTCGACGCGCAGGCCGTGCTCGCGCAGCTCGCGCACGCGGTGCAGCGACTCGTGCCCGCTCACCTGGTCGCGGCAGCGGAGCAGCGCGTCGTCCGGCGCGTGCGCGAAGCCGAGCCCCTCGAGCAGCGTGCGCTGCCGGAGGGCCCGGGAGCCGTCGCCGCGTTTCTCGGCGTAGGCGGCCGACCAGCGGATGGTGCCGTGCGCCGTGGCGTAGCGGTTGTGATAGAGCACCAGCGCGGCGCCGGTGCGATCCCGGTTCGAGTACGCGAACACGTCCTCGTTGACGTTGCCGGAGGCATCGCGGCAGTCGTAGAGCAGGAACTCGCGCGCCCCCGCGAACAGCGACCGGCGGTGGAGCAGCGGCACCAGCCGGCGCCAGTGCTCGCGCTCGAGCCCCTCGTCCACCGGCTCGTCGCGGAGCGCGCGGCGGAACTCCATGCCGTAGCGCTCCTCGAAGCCCTCGACCTGGCCGTGGCCGAACATCGGCAGGCCGGGCATCGTGGCCATGAGCGTCGCCACCCCGAAATACTTCTCGCCGCGGCCGAACTGGTCCACCGAGGTGCGCTCGTCCGGGTTGTTCATGAAGTTCACCCAGCGCTGCAGGATGTCGGGGTCGAACTCGAGCGTGTTCCGGAGCACGCTCCGGTAGTCGGCGTTCCGCTCGTCGCGGAGCATGACCATGAACGCGCTGTTGTAGACGCGGTGCATGCCGAGCGTGCGGACGAAATAGCCCTCCATGAGCCAGAACGCCTCCGCGAGCAGCAGCGTGCCGGGGGATTCGGCGGCGACGCGGTCCACGACCTCGCGCCAGAACTCGCGCGGCATCAGCTGGTCGAACTGCGCGCGCGTGAGCCCGTGGCCCGCGCGCGACGGGATCCCACCCGAGCCGGGCTCCGGGAACCACAGCCGCTGGATGTGCTTCTTCGCCAGCACCATCGCGGCGTCGAAGCGGATGATGGGGAAGCGCCTCGCCACGCCGAGGATGGCCTGCATCACCGCCTCGCGCGCGGCCGGGTTCAGGAAGTCGAGCTGCGCGGTGTCGTTCCACGGGAAGCTGGTGCCGTCGTTGCCGTGGTAGATGAAGCGCGTCTCGCCACTCTGGTTGTCGCGCCGGCGGAACACCACCGCCGCGTCGCTCCGGTTCCAATAGTGATCCTCGATCTTGAGCGACACGCGCGCGTCGCTCGAGAGCTCGGCGCCCTCGAACGAGTAGTTGGGGTACGGCGGCTCCGGCGTGGACAGGAACCAGTCCGGATGCTCGACCACCCAGGGCGAATCGAGGCCGATGTGGTTCGGCACCATGTCGCTCGCGAGCCGGATGCCGCGCGCGCCCGCGCGCGCGCTCAACGCTCGCCACGCCTCCTCGCCGCCGAGCTCGTGCGCGATGTCGTACGTGTGGATCGCGTACGCCGAGGCCGCGGCGTCCGGGTTCCCGGCGATCTGCTTGATGCGGCGCGAGGCGGGCGAGCGCTCCCGGACGCCGATCAGCCACAGCGCGTTGACGCCGAACGCCGCGAGCCGGTCCAGCTCCTCGTCGGGCACGTGGTCCAGGCGCGACA
>DATLUU010000463.1:0-3252 GCA_035577885.1 Verrucomicrobiia bacterium | reverse complement strand
TGACCGTGGCGCGCACCCGCATCGGCCGCCGCGCGTTCGTGGGCAACAGCGGCGTGCTCCCGACCGGCGTGGAGCTGGGCGACGACGCCCTGGTCGGCGTGCTCTCCACCGCGCCGACGACGCCGGGCGCCGCGGCGAGGGCCGGCAGCGCCTGGCTCGGCTCGCCGCCGCTCGAGCTCCCGCGCCGCGAGACCAGCGCCGGATTCGTCGAGACCCGCACGTACGCGCCGCCGACCTGGCTCATCCTCACCCGCGGCACGGTCGAGCTCCTGCGCGTCACGCTCCCGCCCTCGGGGTTCATCCTCGTCAGCGCAGCGGTCGTCACCGCCACGCTGAACCTGTGGATGTCCAGGGGGGCACTCGCAGCACTCCTGTTGATGCCGGTCGTCTACGCCGCCTGCTGTGCCGCCGTGCTGCTCGTCACCGCGCTCGCCAAGTGGACGCTGATCGGCCGCTACCGGCCCTTCGTGTGCCCGCTCTGGAGCCCGTTCGTGTGGCGGCTCGAGCTCGTGAACGCGCTCTACGAGTTCCTCGCCACGCCGCTCGCGCTCGGCGTGCTCCAGGGAACGCCGCTGCTGCCTTGGTACCTGCGCCTGCTCGGGGCGAAGGTCGGGCGCCGCGTCTACACCGAGACGACCGGGTTCCTGGAATGGGACCTGGTCGAGCTCGGCGATCGCGCCGTGCTCAACGAGGACTGCGTGCTGCAGACGCACCTGTTCGAGGACCGCATGCTCAAGGCGTCCCGGCTGCGGGTGGGCGCGGACTGCAGCGTGGGCGCGATGTCGGTGGTGCTCTACGACTCGCAGATGCAGGACCGCTCGTCGCTCGACGCGCTGTCGCTGCTCATGAAGGGCGAGACGCTCCGCGCCGGAACGTCCTGGCGCGGGATCCCGCCCCTGCCCGCGGAGGCGCAGCCGCGCGGGCCCGGGCCCGGCCACTGAGTCGATTGCGCTGGGGAGACGGCCGGCCTCCGCATCGCCGCGAGCGGACCGCGGAATCCCTTCATCCTCCGATACCCGATGTCGTACGGTCCGGCGGATGCAGGCGCGCACCGTCCTCTCCCACACAGTGGAGCATCGACCCATGACTCCCGATGCAGAGCCCGGAACGGCGGTCGAAGGACAGCACGGCATCGTCGTGCTGCGCGGCAGCGGCCTCACCCGGGGCTGGAACGGGATCCGCTACAAGACCGGTCTCTCGGCCAAGAACACCCGCGCGAGGGAGCTGTCGATGAACGTGGCGACGATCCCTCCCGGAGGCGTGGCGTTCGCGCACGTCCACGTCGACTTCGAGGTGATGCTCTACATCCTCGAGGGCGCGGTGCGCCACGAGTACGGCCCGGCCCTCGAGCACAAGGTGGACAACGTCGCGGGCGATTTCATCTTCATCGAGCCCGGCATCCCGCACGAGGTCTGCAACCTGAGCGCGACGGAGCCGGTCGTCGCGGTGGTGGCGCGCTCGGACGCCAGCGAGTGGGAACACATCGTCGACTTTCCGAGCCGGCGGCGCCCGGGGGGCACCTCCGCGGGCGCATGACCACGACCGGGCCGCGCGAAACCTTCGCCACCCGCTTCGGCACCGTGATGACGATGATCGGGGTCGCCGTCGGGCTGGGGAATGTCTGGCGCTTTCCCTACATGGTGGGAAAGTTCGGCGGCGCCGCGTTCGTGTTGTTCTACGTGGCCGTCGCGGTCGCGATCGGCGTGCCGGCGCTGATGGCCGAGTACGCGCTGGGCCGGCAGACGCGCCGCGGCACGGTCGGCGCGTTCGCCGCCGGAGGATTCCCGTTCGGACGGCAAGTGGGCTGGTTCTTCTTCTGCGTCGTGGTCGCCGCCACCGGGTACTACTCCGCGGTGATCGGCTGGGTGCTCTACTACGCGCTGGGGCAGGGCGCCCGCGCGCTGGGAGTGGGGTTCGATGCCTCGCGGATCCTGCCGCCCGACCATGGCTTCGAGGCCCGATCGTTCCTGCTGCAGCTGGCCTGCACCGCGGCGGTGATCCTGGCCTGCGCCCTCGTGCTGCTGCAGGGGCTGCGCGCCGGCATCGAGCGGGCGAGCAAGATCGTCATGCCGGCGCTGTTCCTGATCCTGGTCGTCCTCGTGGTGCGCTCGCTCACGCTGCCCGGCGCGGGCGATGGCGTACGCTGGTTCATCATCAAGTTCCACTGGGCCGACCTCACGCCCAGCGTGATGGTGGCCGCGATCGGCCACATGGTGTTCTCGCTCTCGCTGGGCGGCACGTTCATGGTGGTGTACGGGTCGTACCTGGGCGAGCGCGAGAACGTCGCCCGTCCCGCCATCTGGACCGTGATCGGGGACACCGGCACGTCGCTGCTCGCGGGGCTCGCGATCATTCCCGCGGTGTTCGCGTTCCACCTGCCGCCGGCGCAGGGGCCGGGGCTCCTGTTCTCCACGCTGCCGCAGGTGTTCGCGGCGATGCCGATGGGGTGGCTCTTCGGCCTGCTGTTCTTCGCCGGCCTGTTCGGCGCGGGCTACCTCTCGGACATCGCCGCGTTCGAGGTGCTGGTGGCCGGCCTCACCGACAACACCCGGTTGAGCCGCACACCCGCGGTGTGGTGGATGTCCGCGGCGGTGTTCCTGGTCACGATCCCGCCCATCATCAACAACGCGATCTTCGTCCCCTGGGATCTCACGTTCGGCTCCGGCATGCAGACGCTGGGCGCGCTGCTCGCGGTGCTCACCGTGGGCTGGTGCATGCAGCGCTCCACGGCGCTGGCCGCGCTCTCCGCCCACGGCTCGCGGCCCGTGCCGGCGTGGCTCTACTACTGGATCCGGTTCGGGATCCCGGCGGGCATCCTGACGGTGGGGATCTGGTGGCTGCTCACCAGCGTTCTCGGCGCCGTTCGGGCGGTATAGTCCGGAAATGCCCGTCTCCGTCTCCGCCTCGACCCAGGTCTATCGCGGCCTCAAGGAGGCGGGGGTGCGGATCGTGTCCGCGCTGCCGGAGACCTGGCTCGTCCACTTGATCCGGATGGCCGAGGACGACCCGGAGATGACGCTGGTCCGGCTCGCCAAGGAGGAGGAAGGCGTCGGCATCAGCACCGGGGCGCATCTCGCCGGCGTGCCGTCGGCGATGCTGATGCAGAACCATGGATTCCTGGCCGCGGTCAACGGCATCGTGTCGTGCGGCCAGCTCTACCGGATCCCGCTGCTCATGCTGATCAGCCAGCGCGGCTCGTTCGGCGAGAAGGACCCGTGGCAGACCGAGGGCGGCGGGGTGACCGAGCACGTG
>DATLUU010000462.1:0-4696 GCA_035577885.1 Verrucomicrobiia bacterium | reverse complement strand
GGACGTGGAGCGCGAGCTGTTCGTCGACCCGACGGCGTTGAAGCGCATGGTGGGTCCCGACGACGTGGCCGCCACGGCTGCGTTCCTCGCCTCGAACGACGCCGCGAACATCACCGGCGAGACGATCAGCGTCAGCGCCGGTTTCCGCGCCTGACGTTCATTCTGCTCCGGTTTCCGCGCCTAGCGTTTCTTCTGCTCCGGCTCCGCCAGCCAGTCGAGCAGCCGCTTCGCGACCTTCGGGTCGGCGCGGAAGATCGCGACGCCACGCCCGCGATCGCCAGAATCTGCTACACGAACCTGCCCGCTCGCGGTCTGGCGGCTCAACAAGTCGCCCAACTCGAGCGCGTCGGGCTCCTCGGGCGAGGCCTGGACGAACGTGCGCGTGCCGAGCGCGCGCAGCCGCGCGCGTGTCTCCGCCACCTCGACCACCGGGAGCCTCGGGGCGACGAAGACGATCGCGCGCGTGTCGCGCCGCGCCCGTGCGATCGCGAGCGCGACGGGGGCCGCGTCGCCGGCGGCGCCGACCACCCAGCCGCCTGCGGGCACCGCGTGCCTCGACGCCAGCGCATCCATCGCGCGCCCGGCATCGGCGGCGATCGTGGACGCGAACGCCGCCGGTCTTCCTGCCCAAGCCTCCGCGCCGTACGCGCCCGGGCCCACGGCCACGCCGGTGCCGCGCGGCGGCAGCAGCACCACGGTGCGCCCGGCCGCGGCGAACGCCGCCGCGAGCGAGTCGGCCGACACGAGCGAGTCGCCCGGCGCGAGCACGAGCAGCAGCGGCGGCTTCGAAGCCGTGCCCGGCTGCGCAGACACCCGGTACCAGCGCACGGTGAAGCCGTCCTTCGCGCGCAGTGAATCCAGGCTCGCGGGGAGCGTGAGCGTGAAGCGCCACTCGCTCTTCTCGACCGGTGCGCGCAGCGCGCTCACCGCGGACTCGCGCTGCTCGTCGGCGTAGCCGAGCGCGTGCTGGGTGAGCACGAGCAGGCTCTCGACGGCGGCATCCCGGCCGCGTGTGCGCGCGGCGAGCAACGCCAGGCTCTTCCAGGCGCGGCCGTGGTCGCCGGCGGCGTGCTCGATCGTGGCGATCCGCCGCGTCCACGCCGGCTTCCTCCGCAGCTCGTCGTCCCACTCGAGGACGCCGGCGAGCGCGCTGTCGGGATGGCCACGCAGCTGCCGGATCCACGCGAAACGGCCCTGCGCCTCGGCGAGCCGCGACGGCATGCCCATCCGCGCCTGGTCCGCGAGCGAGAACGCGACCCCGTAAGCCTCATCGAGCGCGGCCGCGCCAGAGCGCCGCGCCAGCGCCTCGGTGAGCGCGAAGCCCTCGTCGAAGTCGCCGCGCATCGCAACCGCGCGCCGCCACTGCACCACGGCGCTGTCGGCGCGGCCGGCGCGCTCGTCCTGCACCCCGAGCCACCACGCGGCTTCTCCGGACTCGAGCTTCTGGCGCGCGCTCGCGCCGGGCTTCTCGCCGAGCGCCGCGATCCCCAGCAACGCCGCGCGGACGCTGGCCCCGTCCTTTCCGTCCCACATCGCCACGATCGCGGGCGGCGCGTCGATCAGCCCTGCGTGAGCGGTGATAGCGATCGCGACCTGGAGCACGAGCAGCGCGAGTGCTTGCCAACGTCGCAGCGCGAGTGCTTGCCAACGTCGCAGCGCCAGTGCCTGCCCAAGCCGCGCGCTGCTCACGAAGCCTCCGGGCCGGGAGCGGAGCCGATCAGCTCCAGGAACGCGCGCTCGAGCGGTGACGTGGTGTCGCTGCCCGCGCCCCAGTCCGCGCGCGTCATCTCGCGCGCGACGCGGCCCTCGTGCAGCACCACCACCGAATCGCAGAGGCGCTCGACCGTCTCGGTGACGTGGCTCGAGAACAGGATCGCGCTGCCCGCGTGCGCGAGCCGGCGCAGCTCCGCCTTGGCGGCGACGGCCGACGGCGCGTCGAAGCCTTCGAGCGCCTCGTCGCAGAGCAGCACGTGCGGCTCGTGCAGCACCGCCGCCAGGAACGAGACCTTCTTGCGCATGCCGTGCGAAAACCCACGGACTGGCTCGTCCAGCCTCGGGGCCAGCTCGAGCGCGTGCGCGAGCCGGAGCGTGCGCTCGCTTGCCGCGCCGGGCTCGAGCCCGCGCACCGCGGCGACGAACGCCAGGTACTCGTGCGCGGACAGCTCGTCGTGGAACGACGGCTCCTCGGCCGCGTAGCCGAGCGCGCGCTTGGCCGCGAGCGGCGCCGCCCACACGTCGTGGCCGTCCACGAGCACGGCACCGGAGTCCGGGGGCTGGAGCCCGGCGGCGGTGCGGAGCAGCGTGCTCTTGCCCGCGCCATTGGCCCCGAGCAGCCCCACGATGCGTCCGCGCGCCACGCTGAACGAAACCGCGTCCAACGCCAGGCGGTCGCCGTATCGGCGGGAGAGCGCGCGCAGCTCGAGCATCACGCCACCTCGGGCGTGTTCCAGCGCGCCACGCGGCGCGTGGCGTGGATGAAGCCGGCGCCGAGGATCGCCCAGCCGAAGAGTGGGATGGCGAGGCTGGCGATGAGCCCGGCGCCGAGCCAGCCGTAATAGAGGTTCTCCGCGGCGAGCGGCTTGCCGGCGAGCGAGAGCCCCAGGTGGAGCCCGAAGAGCGGCACGAGCAGTGCGGGGAGCGTCCACGACAGCGCCAGGCCCAGCCGGGCGAACCACGGCACCGCCGGCACCGTCGCGTGCAGCACCAGCGTGGCGCCGAGCAACGCGAACATCGGCAGCGCACGTGCGAGCCAGGCGTCGGCAAGCGTGAGCGGCAGCGGCCGCACGGCCGACGGCGGATCGGCGGCCGCGCGCCATGCGGCCCAGGCGCCGAGCATCGCGCAGGCGAGGCTGAAGCCCGCAAATGCCTGCGCGCGCTCCTCGCGCGGATCCGCACCCACGAACCACGCCACCACGCTCGAGACGAGCGCGAGCGCGGTGAACGCGAGGCGCGCGCGCGGCGAGCCGGCGCGCAGCGACACCGCTTGATCGAGCCGGGAGAGCGCGCGCCAGCGCGGTTCCGTGCGGAAGCGCGGCGTGGCCTGACGAGCGGTGCGCACCGGCCGGCGGGCGCTGACCAGCGCTCGCCACGCCGCCGGCAGGCGTCGAGACGGCGCGTGCGTGGGGGCACCCATGCGGAGCATGGGTCCGGGCGCGCGCAGCGCGAGCGCGCACGCGAGCCGGGTGACGAGCGCGAACGCGATCGCGGAGGCGACCGCGAGCGCGAGCAGCGTGAGCGGGGAGAGGAGACCCAGCCCCGCGATCCACGCCGCGGCCATGGGCACGACGACCGTCAGCGCCGGCAGCACGGCCTCGCGCGCGAGGTGCTGCTCGACCCACCTGGGCTCGACCGGCAGCGCCAGCCACTCCGGGCCAGGAGGTGCCGAGGCGAGCGTCACCTGGCGCGCGTGTGCGATCACCCCGGCCCCGAGCACGCCCAGCGCCAGCGTCACGCCGAGGCGCAGCGTGGCGCCGCTCGCGCCGCCGTGACGCAGGGCCCCGTCCAGCGGCACGCGCACCTGCCAGTAGGTGAACGCCCCGATGCACGCGGCGAGCGCCAGCGTCACCAGCCAGAGCCGCGGGCCCATCTCCGCCGAGCGCCGCGCGAGCAGCCGCGCGCGGAGCGCCCGGAAAGCAGCGGGTGTGCGGCTGGGATAGTCAGGCATGCGGCCGGCGAGTGTAGCGGATTCCGGGACCGCGGCTGTCCGTGCCGCGTCAGGCCGCGCGGATACGGCGCTGGTCCGGCGCACGCTGCGATGGCACCCTGCTTCGCATGCCCGAGCGCGTCCCCGCGGTGTGGTCTCCACGATACGGTTGCGACATCGGCGCGCACGTGTTCCCGACCGCCAAGTTCGAGGCCACGTACCGCGCGCTCGTCGCCTCCGGCGATCTCGATGCGGGCGCCGACCTCTCGCCGCCGCCGGTGACGAGGGCGCTGCTCCAACTGGCGCACGAGCCCGCCTACCTCGACGACCTGGAAGCGCTGCGCTGGACCCCGCGCACGCAGTACAGCGAGCTGCCGCTCACGCGCGAGATCGTGGATGCGTTCGCGCTCGGAGCCTCGGGCACGGCCGAGGCGGCGAGGTTGGCGCTCGCCCACGGCGCGGCGGCGCACCTGGGCGGCGGGCTCCACCACGCCTACGCCGGCCACGCCGAGGGCTTCTGCTACATCAACGATCTCGCCGTGGGTGCGTGCGCGATGCTCGCGGAGCGCCGGGTGAAGCGCATCGCCATCGTCGACCTGGACGTTCACCAGGGGAACGGCACCGCGCACATCTTCCGTGACGAGCCGGCGGTGTTCACGCTCTCAGTGCACCAGGAGAACAATTATCCGAGCCCCAAGGCAGCGAGTGACCTCGATGTCGGGCTCGACGACGGCACCGGGGACGACGCCTACCTCGCGGCGCTCGCAGGGGCGCTCGAGCGCGTGTGGGCGTTCGCGCCGGAGCTGGTGCTCTACCAGGCCGGCGCGGACCCGTACCGCGAAGACCAGCTCGGCGGGCTCGCGCTCACGTTCGCGGGGCTCGAGGCTCGCGACCACGCGGTGATCGATGGCTGCGCGCGACGCGGCATCGCCGTGGCGACCACGCTCGGCGGTGGCTACGCGCGCCGGTTCGAGGACACGGTCCGCATCCACGCCACGACCAGCCGCATGGCGCTCGCGGTGGCGCGCCGGAAGGTGGAAGAGTAGGAGAGAG
>DATLUU010000461.1:0-5075 GCA_035577885.1 Verrucomicrobiia bacterium | reverse complement strand
CCACGCGCCGCCGATCTCGCGCCGGTGCCGCTCGGTGAGGTGCTCGCGCATCGAGACGGACGCATTCCGCAGCGCCCAGTCCCACGCCGCGGCCTCCTCGGTGAGGCAGTCCTTCCGCTTGCCCGCCGCGACCGAGTGGCGCGAGACGATGTGCCCCATCTCGTGGAGCGCGGCGAGGTAGTCGCGCGCCGTGTGCGGCTCGCCGATGAAGACCATGCGCGTGTCCACGTGCGCCTCGTAGCGCCGCCACGTGCGCCGCCGCCAGGCGATGAGGATCTTGTGCCGGCGCGCGGTCGCCTCCAGGTGAAGCGTCGCGTCAGTCCTGCTCCAGCTCACGCTCCAGCCCTTCCAGCTCGACCGTGAAGTCGGACGCGAACTTCTCCGTGATCGCCTGCTGGTTGCGCAGCTCGGCGAGGTCGCCCTTCAGCGCGATGACCTCCTCGCGGTGGAGCTGGCTGCGCCCCTCCGCGATCGCGGCGCGCGACTGCTTCAGCCGGCGGCGGAGGAACTTCCTGCGCTCCCAGGCCCGGCGGTTCGCCTCCTTCAGCCGCGCGCTCGTACCGCGCACGAGCGCCTGCTGCCAGGCGTCGAGCGCTCCCGACTCGGCGTAGGCGAGCGCTTCGAGATGGCGCTCCAGTGCCTTCACCGGGATGAGCCGGCGGCCGCCCACCTTCACCGAGGGGATCGTCCCGTCGCGGAGCGCGGTGCGCATGGTGCGCTGCCCGATGCCGAGCGCGAGCTGTGCCTCCTCGATCGAGATCGCGATACGGCCGGCGAGGTAGTCCATCTCGTACGTGCTCTCGGGCACCATCGCGTGCCGGAGCTGGTCGGCGGCGTCTAGGATCACCTCGAGGCCGTCCATCTCGGGGCTGTTGGCGAGGTAGTTCTTCGCCTCCTCGTCCCATACGGTGTCGTCGGCCATCGCTCCAGTGTGCCGGCTCTGCGGCACGCGCTGGGTGTCACGAGCCCGGTACCCTGGTGGCATGGAGCTGGACGACCTCTCTCGGTACGACGGCGGCGCGGAAGCAGTGGACCGCGCCGGCTGCGACGGCGTGATCCTCAACGTCGAGGACCCCGGCATCCTCGACAAGGCGCTCCGCGCGCGCGACGAGAACAAGCCAGTGCTCGTCTACACCTGGGTCTACCCCGGCGGCGGCGTAGCCGCGGTAGACCGCGCGATCGACAAGGCCGCCACCCTCACCGGGTACGGCGTCGACATTCTCGACTACGCCTTCGACTACGAGCAGAACGGCGTCCAGCCGCAGGACCTCCGCGACGCGATCGGGTACGGCCGGCAGCACGGGCTCCCGATGCTCGCGTACACGTACCTGTTCGAGCTGGGGGCCGAGCTGAAGCAGGTCTTCATCGACACCGGCGTGCCGCTCTGGATCGCGTTCTACCCCGGCTCGAACGACGGCAGCTACCCGGCGTGGGCAGAGCAGGACGCGCGCGCCACGGGCGCGGTACTCTGGCAGTACACCAGCTCGAACGGCACGCGCGACCGGAGCATCATCCTGAGCGCGGCGTGGTTCGAGTCTCTGACCGGAACGCAGCCCATCCCCTCGACACCCGTACAGGAGCAACCACTCGTCATGGACATCACCACGATCACGAACGCACAGGGCCACTCCCTCACCTTCTGGACTGAGGGCCATGACCTCTACGTCCGTGGCTGGGTGTCGGGCAACCCCGGCCCGGTCGCGCGCCTTAGCGACCAAGCCTCCGGCGGCGACCTGCTCCTCACCGACTTCATGGGTCAGACGGTCGGCCTCACGCCCGCCATCGGGGGCAAGCTGATCCAGATCACCCCCACGGCCTTCGGCCCGCACGCAGCAGTCATCTGATGCGGGACCCGGCCTCCTGGGTCGGGCTCCTGAGCTGCGGCCACACGATCGGTTCGGTCTTCCGGCCAGTCGATCCCGAGGTGCTCCTCACGGAAGCCAAGTCGCCGTATCAGCGACAGCAGGAAGCGATGCAGGCTGCGTTCGGGGGCGTGACCACCGACGCGCGCGCGCTGCCCGCCGCGCCGAAGTGGGTGCCAGCTCCGCCCGAGCGCGCGATCGTCTGGTGCCACGAGGAGACGTGCGGCGGCGAGCCCCGCTACGTCATCTCGGTGATCGAGAACCGCGACGAGGTGGCGTCCAACCTCGACGAGAAGCGGGCGCGCCGGTACGCAACAGCGGGGCCGGCCGCAGCCAGCCCCGCTGAGGTTCAGGACCCTAGAGGATCACCCTCGGGTCAGTGACCGCCCCCGACCTGGAGGCCGGGCATCTGAGCGGTCATCCCCGGTGTGTAGGGATTGCCCACACCCATCGGGGAGATGGTGTTCGGCGCGGCCATGCCCGACCCGGCGCGCTGCCGGAGCTGGGCGACGGCGAGTGCCTGCTGGAGTTTCCGTCGTGCCATCTCCGAGAGCGCAGGGGCACCGGGCGCGCCGGGCGGGGTCACGTTCGACGGCGTCGCCGCCATCGAGACGAGGGACCCCATGACTCAGGCCGAGAACTCGGCGTGCACCGCTCCGATGACGGGGCTCGTCGAGCCGTCGCCGGTCAGACCGACGAGGCGGAGGAGCACCTGCGCGGACTTGGCGAGCGCGGTGATCGCGACCCACGGGCCGGCAGCGGTCGTCGCCGTGGTGGCGATGGACACCTGCGGGCCGCCCGACGTGGTGAGCAGGCCGTCGACGTACGCCCAGGTCGCGCCGTTGTCGAGGCTGTACTGGAGCTGGAGGATGCAGCCCGCGGGGCCGGCGGTCGCGCCGACGTTCGCGCTGAGGCGCACCTTCGAGTACGGGCGCAGGTCCTTGCGCACGCGGGCGCTGGTCGCGCCGTTGAACTCGGTCAGGGCGGCGGGGATGGACGCCCACGTCGCGCCAGCGGTGAGGAACACGTCCGTGACGGGGCCACGGAGGTTCAGCTCTTGATCGGTGTGGTTCACGACGGTTGCCATGAAGACAGTGTAGCCCGTCGAATCAGATGACGAGGTTGTGCGCGCGCATCACGTTGATGAGCGAGTTCACGAGCCCGCGCAGGGTCGCCACGTCGGCGCGCAGCGCCGTGTTGTCGGCGATGATCGCGGTGATGTCGGCGCGCATCTGGTTGATCGTGGTGATAGCGGAGTCGCGGTGGCCCGCGGTGTCCCAGCCACCAGCAGCCGCACCGGTGCCGCCCGCGGGCGCGTCGGCCACAGCGGTCTGCGTGACAGCGGCCGAGGTGGCGGCCGCGACCGTGAGCCCGGTGGTGGTGACGGTCTGGGTGAACTTCGGCGTGGCTCCGCCGTCGCCGAGGTTGGTGTGGTTCACAGTCATGGGACTAGTGTAGGTCAGTCCGCGATCGTCTTGCCGTCGAGGTGGTCGATCTCATGCTGCACGAGCTGGGCCTGAGTGCCGTGGCACTCGCGCGTGTGCCGGCGGCCGAACTCGTCGAGGTAGGTGATCGTGACGCTGTTGTAGCGCTGCACGCGGAACCGCCGGCCGGGATACGAGAGGCAGCCCTCGGTCTTCTTGCGCGCGTCCTTGCTCGTCGAGATGATGCGCGGGTTGATGAGCGTCGGCATCTCCTGGGTCTTCAGCACGGCGATGCGGAGCGGGATGCCGACCTGCGGCGCGGCCAGGCCGGCGGCGTGCGGGATCGCGTTCAGCGTGTCTTCGAGCTGCGCGACGATCTCCTGGATGAGGTAGTCGAAGCCGAGCACCTCGGTGGCCGGCTGGTGCAGCACCGGGTCTTCGGGCGGGACGAGGTCGTACGTCACCAGAGATCTCCCAGGAGCAGGTCGTAGATGCGTTGCTTCAGGCGGCGGAGGAACTTCACCGCTTCACCCTAGCAGCGTGGCGCACGGTGGCGTATGTGCCGAGGGCCGCGCCGAGTGCGGTGGGCACGACGTACCAGGGGCTCGCGATGTACGCCTCCACTGAGATGAGCGTGCAGACGACGATGCCGGCGGCCCAGAGGCCGGCGTGCGCGGCGCGGTGCGCGCCCACCTCTAGGGTGTAGCGCGCCCAGACGATGTCGGTGACGAAGGCCGCGGCGAAGACGCCGAGGGCGACGAGCCAGCTCACGCGATGGTCGCTTCGAGATCCTCCAGGCCGGGGAAGCGGCCGGTGCCCTGGATGATCTCGTGCAGCCGGCGCGCCTCGGCCATGCTGAGGTCGACGGTCACCCGCGTCTCGGGCTTCGCGCGCACGACGACGATCTGCTCGCGCCCGTTCCACACCTCGGAGATGATGTCGTCGGCCATGATCTGGCTACGCCATACGACGACGATCTTGTCGTAGCCGGGGTCGACGCGGTGCTTCGAGATCACCTCGCCGAGGCCGAGCATCATATCGCCGGGCTCCAGTTGGAAGACCGGCACGCGCTCATTATGCGCCTGGGTCGTGTAGGTCGAGATCTTCGCCACTGAACAGCTCCCTGTCGGGCCTCTGGGGGCCGGGTATGCCGAAGCTCGATTGGCCGAACTCCGGGCCGTACACTGCCGCCGGCCAGATGTAGTCGGCGATCAGGACCTCCGCGCCACAGTACCAGCACGGGTGAACCCGGCCGGTGCAGTCGCAGTGCGGGCACCGGTTGGTCCGGTTCCACTTCAGGTCCTCGATGTCTCTGCTCGTCTTCACGTGGAGGTGGTCGGAGTCGAACCGACGTTTGTGCACTGCAACCGAAGTCGCTGCGCCGTACCCGTCACCCCCTTGCGCGGCGCGGGCCTGGCCCGCCCCATCCGGGGTCAGGCCAGGCACCTCTCCAGGCGACCACACCGCGCGCTACGTGCCCCCTGCCGGTGCACCGCGACACGGGGGCCGAAGTAGAACAGGGGCCGGCCCCGCAGGGACGTTCACGCGCGACGCTCGGGCTGGAGTGCCGCACCGGGGGGAACACCTACTTCGGCGCGCCTATTCCCCGGCCGGTGCGCTGGGGTGTGCGCTTCTGCACGGCGGCCTCGCGCGCGGTCGGGATGGGGGCGCCCTTGACGCGCATGCGGCGGTACTCGCGCATGGCCGGCAGGTCGTTCAGGGCGACGGGCTTCGGGGCCGGCGTGGGCTTCGGCTTGGCGGGCTGGCGGCGCGGAGGCATCAGGCGTCG
>DATLUU010000460.1:0-2869 GCA_035577885.1 Verrucomicrobiia bacterium | reverse complement strand
CTCACGTCGTACGAGTGGGACGAGCCCGTCACCTTGAAGCTCGCGAGCGGTCGGCGGGTCGAGGGCCGTTACCGCGGCACGCTCGGCGCCGCGTCCTCGACCTCCTATGCCGAGCGTTACGCGGCATGGCTCGATGACGTGGGCTCCACGTCCGCGCCCGCCCTCGGCGAGACGCTGATCGTGCAGCCCGGATCGGGCGAGCCCTTGCGCGGCGCGTTCGGCGGCTTCTTCGGCGGCGAGCTGCTGCTCGCCACGGAGGACAGCGACTCGTACCTCATCGTCCCCATCAGTGGGAACAACGTGCGACGCACCGACGAGCCGGCCATGGACTCGGACTGGATCGCGGCCCGGGAGCTATGGAGGTCCGCCCCCACGCCCTATTCGTACGTCGTCCAGACCGAGGAGGGCACGGTGGCCGTGCCTGCGACCGCGATCGCTTCGAGTGGGGCCATGAAAGCCCGCGTCGGTAGCGAAGGCCACGGCGGTATCAGCGGCGGTGCCAGTTCCGGCGGCGGGAGCGGTGGTGGTAATGGCGGGGCCATGGTGGCCGGCGTGCTCGTGGGCGCGCTCGTCGCCGGCCTGGTCGCGTACGTGGTCGCCGGCGCCGTGGTGGCGAGCGTGTTCAGTCACCTGTTGATCTGAAGCGCCTACGCGCCAGCCTTCTCCCCCAGCATCGTCGCGCGCTCGGCGGACGTCATCGGGTGGGCGTCGCGGATCAGGCCGCGTGCCCACTCGAGCCGCTCGGGCACGTTGATCAGGAGCACGCCGCGGATGACGTCGTCGCGCAGGTAGAACACCACGCCTTCGTGGCCGGGCTGCATCCATACGATCTCGGTGGCGAGCCGCGCCCACAGCTCGCCCACGCCCTCGAACTGCAGGTCGCCGACCCGGAACCACTTGAGCGGTAGGTGCGTGTACGGCTCGTTCGCGCCCGCCATGTTGGCGCCCACGGTGCGACCGTGGTGCTCGGCGTGGTCGCTGCCCTCGACGCGCATGATCACGTTCAGCGCCAGGCACGGGTACTCGGCGACGTCGCCCGCCGCCCACACGTGCGGGTTCGAGGAGCGGCCGTACTCGTCCACGACGATGCCGTCGTCGATCGCGATCCCCGCGGCCTCCGCGAGGTCCACGAGCGGCTCGCCGCCCTGGTCCACGAGCACCAGCTGCGTGTCGAGCTCGTTCCCCTGCAGCGTGCGCGCGTGCAGGAGGCCGTTCAACTCCTCGATCTTCACCAGCGTGTCGCCGCTCACGGTCTCGACACCCATCTCGCGCAGGTAGTCGAGCAGCGGCGCTCCCAGGTCGCGCGGCAGCAGGCGGTGGAGCGGGTATTCGTCGGGGATCACGAGCGTGATCTCCTTGCCGCGCGCGCGGAGCGCGCCCGCCATCTCCACCGACGTGAACCCGCCGCCCACCAGCGTGAGGTGCTGGACGCGGTCGAGGCGGGATTCGAGGTCGAGGTAGTCCTCGAGATCGCGGAAGTAGCGCACGTTCGAGATCTCCGCGCCCTCGGCGTGCAGCCGGCGCGGCCGGCAGCCGGTCGCGAGCAGCAGGTCGCCGAACTCGATCACCTCGCCGCGCTCGTCCCAGAGCCGGCGGCTCTCGGCGTCCACCTCGATGACCTCGTGGCGCAGGCGCACGTCCACCTTCTGCTCCGCGTACCACTCGTCGGGATGGAGCGGCAGGCGGTCGAGCGATGCGGTGCCGAGCAGCAGGTCCTTGGTGAGCAGCGGCCGGCGGTACGGCCGATGGTTCTCGCGCGACAGCATCAGGATGTCGCCGGTCTGGTCGCGCGAGCGAATGCCCTCGATGGCGGCGGCGGCGGCGTAACCTCCACCCACGATGCAGTAGCGGACTTTCATGCGACTCCTCACTTGGGTTCTTGCATAAGAGTGTAGGCCCGAACGCGTCCGGCGACTAGGCGAGACCTACCGTTCAGCGGCTCCCGGCAGCCGTTCGTCGTCACCGACCGGCAGGTCGACCGGGACCGGGTGACAGCCGCGGACACATTTCCCTAGGCTCCCGCGCATGCTCATACACGTTCAGGACGCCGCGTTGCTCCCGCTCGTCTCCCGGATCCTCGTCGCCGTGGGCTGGGCCTGGTTCACGATCGCGTTCGTCTTCCGCCGCGAGCAGGGACGCGCTCCGGGCACTCGGCGCGAGCGCATCTCCTCGGTCGGCATCTTTCTCCAGATGCTCGCGTTCGCGGTGGTGTGGATGATCCAGCGGCCGCTGCCGGCGGCGGGCACGCGGCTCGATGCGTTCGAGATCGCACGCGATGTGCTGGCGCCGGTGATCGGGTTCGGATCCGTGTTCCTTGGGCTCGCTGCGGTGCGTACGCTCGGCAAACAGTGGAGCTACGAGGCGCGTGTCATCGAGGGCCATGAGCTGGTCACGCAGGGTCCCTACCGTTTCGTGCGTCACCCCATCTACACGGCGATGCTCGGCAAGCTGTTCGCGAGCAACCTCGCATTCGGGCATTGGCTTGGCCTCGTGATCGCGGGCGGCGTATTCGTCGTGGGAACACTCATCCGCATCCAGGCCGAAGAGAAGCTCCTGCGCGAGACATTCGGGACCGCGTACGCGGAGTACGCCCAGCGCGTGCCCGCGTTCCTCCCGGGACTGCGCTGAGAGCGCGCGCTCACCGGCGGATTCTCTGCCGCGGTCGGCGCCGACACCGGCGCTGCGGTGGGTGATAGCCTATCGTCGACCCTGAGGCCGTTCCGCGTGTTCCCCCCTCGACGAGGCCTGCCCATGTCACGCCCGACCCGCACCTGGCTCATCGCCATCACGCTGCTCGCGACCGGTGTTCTCGCCGGTGAGAGTGGTTACCACGCCGACAGGAGCATCCTCGTCGGTGGCGATGGCGGCT
>DATLUU010000459.1:0-2794 GCA_035577885.1 Verrucomicrobiia bacterium | reverse complement strand
CCATCTCGCGGCGGATGACGTCGACTTCGCGGAACCAGCTCCGTGTGCTGAGCCTCGCGAGCCACCACAGCACGCCCCACGCCGCGGGGCCCAGGTTCCGGAGCGGCGTCAGCCAGGGCTTGGCTGGGTTCACAGGTGGGTCGTGGCGGCTGAACATCGCCAGCGGCTGGAGCGTGGTGGAGACGCGCGGGATCTTGAGCGTCTCCGCTGCCAATGGCGCGGTGAACGACAGCACGTGGTCGACCAGCAGGTCGGCGCCCCGTGCCGCGATGAGAAGATCGTCTCGGCTCTCTCGCAGATAGGGGAGCACGAGCTTCCGGAGCACCACCTCGCTGCCGCGCTTCGCGTCCATGGCCTCGCGGATCACACCCGCGGGCTCGCCCCAGTCCTCACCGTGCGGGCGCACCGCGGCGAACTCCAAAGCCATGGCTTCGACGCGTGTACGGTAGAGGCCGTGCGTGGCAACCACCGGCTGGTGCCCGCGGCGCTGCAGCTCGAGCGCGATCGCGAGGTACGGATGGAGGTCACCGAGCGACCCGAGCGTATTGAGTACGATGCGCGCCATGACCTCGATTTGACCGACAGGAGACGGTTCTGGTGACCGGATGGGCAGGTCGGGAGCACTAGGATGATCGGATGAAATGCCCCGCGGCTTCAGCGTTCGTCTTGCTCCCATTGTGGCTGGCCGCGCCGGCGCCGCAAGCGCGCGCCGGCGAGGCGCTCTCCGTGCGCGATTGCGTGGCCCTGGCGCGGGCGCGCGCCCCCGAGGTGCGCATCGCGCGCGCCACGAGCCTCGCCGCCCGCCAGGACTCGGTGGGGCACTCGTTCGACCAGCGCCCGAGCTTCTCGCTGTTCGGCGGCGCCACGGTGGCGCCCGACGGCTCCTACGACCCCACGCTCACCAACCTCGGCGAATACGAGTTGAAGGTGGGCATGGAGTGGCCGCTGCGCGACGCCGGCGTGCGCGCGCACGGCCGGCGCACCGCCGAGCTGGACGCACGCGCCGCGCTCGCCGACCAGCGGCTCGCCACCCGCGATGCCGGCCTGCGCGCGGGCGAGCTGGCGCTCACCGTGGTGGAGCTTGCCGAGGAGTCACGGGCCCAGCGCGAGGCGCTGGCGTGGCTCGACCGCCTCGCCGTGGAGCTGGCGGCCGACGCGCGCGCCGGCACGCGCGGCAAGGCGGACGCGCAGCGCGCGGCACTCGGTCGCGACGACGCGGTCTCGGCGCTCGAGACCACCGTGCGCGCGGCGCACTCGGTGGCGCGTGAGCTGTCGCGCTGGCTGGCGCTGCCGCCAGACTCGCTCGCCAACGTGAGCGCGCCCCCGGAGGACGAGCCGATGGGGCCGCCCGCGGCCGGCGATTCGCTGGCGACGCTCGCTCGCTACGGAGCCGCACCGGAGCTGGCACAGGCGCGGATCGCGAGCGAGCGGGCGCGACTGGACCTGGCGCTCGCCCGGCACCGCCGCGAGCCGCAGCTCTCGCTCGCGCTCGACGCCGGGCTCTGGGGCTCGGACCTGACCACCGCAGTGCCGCCCGATCTCCTGGCGAGCAACCCGAACGCCACCTTCTCCGATCGGCTCTCGCGCGACCTCGGTGCCTCCGCCGCGCTCCGCTTCAGCCTGCCGGTGACGGATCCGGGCGCGCGTCACGACGTGGCGAGTCGCACCGCCGCGATGACGGCCGCCGAGCTGCGCGCCACGACCGCACAGGGCGAGGCGAGGCGCCAGGCGCTGGAGCTGCTCGACCGCTGGCGGGATGCGTCGCTGCGCGTCACCCGCGCGCGCGCGAGCGTGGCGCTGGCCGAGGAGAACCTGCTGCGGCTTCGGAGCCTCCAGGCCTCCGGCGCGGCCACGATCCTGGAGCTGCTCGACGCGAGGAACACGCTCGACGACACGCGCACGCGGCTCGCGCAGGCGCGCTTCGACGAGCGGCTCGCGAGACTGGAGGCGGAGGAACGATGAAGCCCGCGACGATCCTCGTGCTCGCCCTGCTGCCGCTCGCCGCGGGCTGCTCGCGCCACGCCGAGAGCGGCGAGGACGCGGCCACGCCCGCCGCGGTGGTGCCCGTGCGCACCGCCGCGGTCGAGGAGCGCACGTTCACGGACGCGATCGAGGCGCCGGGCCAGTGGCGCTCGTCGGGCGACGTGTCGCTGCCCGCGCCGTTCGCCGCCGTGATCGAGTCGCTGGAGCCGAAGCTCGGCGACCACGTCGCCGCGGGCGACACGGTCGGCATGCTGGTGACGCGCGAGTCACGCGCCGCACTCCGCGGCGCCGAGCTGCTGCTGCGCGAGGCGCACGACCCGGCGGCGCTCACCGAGGCCGAGCGCGCGGCGGCGCTGGCGCGGCGCGATCTCGTGCGCGTGCCGATCGTGGCGCCGCGCGCGGGCGTGGTGACGAAGCGCGACGCCGAGCCCGGTGGCGAGGTCGGCGACGGCGCCGAGGTGCTGGCGATCACGCCGGTCGAGGGCATCGTGTTCGAGGCACGGCTGCCCGCGGGCGCGACACAATTGGTCCACACCGGGCAGTCCGCCACGGTGCGCTCGACCGGCGAGCCCGACCGCGACGCGCGCGTGACGCGCGTGCTGCCCGCGGCGAGTACTGCCGACCAGGCGACGCTCGT
Organism: Verrucomicrobiia bacterium; assembly: GCA_035577885.1. Taxonomy (GTDB): domain Bacteria; phylum Eisenbacteria; class RBG-16-71-46; order RBG-16-71-46; family RBG-16-71-46; genus JAIOPA01. The sequence continues at coordinate 174 of DATLUU010000459.1, read as the reverse complement.
CTGGCTCGCGCCGGTGGGCGGCCCGACGCCGATGCTCGATCGCTTCGGCACGGCCAGCATGACCACGAGCGGCGCGCGCCGCTCGCCGGCGGTGCCCGAGGCGGCCGTGGTGGAGAATGATCTCGACGGCAGCGCGCGCGTGGTGGTGGTGGCGGCGGACAGCACGGCGACGTG
>DATLUU010000458.1:0-3975 GCA_035577885.1 Verrucomicrobiia bacterium | reverse complement strand
CCGGGCGCGACTTCTCGGGCGTGGTGAGCGCGCTGGGCGACGGTGTCCGCGATCTCCGCGCAGGGGATCCCGTCTTCGGCGTTTGCGACGTCGGCCACGACGGCGCCTACGCGGAGAAGGTCGCCATCCAGGCCGCGCTCGTGGCGCGCAAGCCCGGGAGCCTGTCGCACGCCGAGTGCGCCGCGATCGCGCTCACCGGGCTCACCGCGCTCGTCTCCATCGAGGACACGCTCGAGCTCCAGCGCGGCGAGCGGATCCTCGTCCAGGGCGGCGCCGGCGGCGTCGCCAGCATGGCGATCCAGATCGCGAAGCAACGGGGCGCGCACGTGATCACGACCACGAGTGCCGCGAACGTCGACTACGTCCGCGGCCTTGGTGCCGACGAGGTGATCGACTACGACGTGCAGGACTTCACCCAGGTCGTGGCGCCCTGCGACGCGGTGTTCGACACCGTCGGCGGCGACGTCGCGAAGCGCTCGTTCGCGGTGCTCAAGCCCGGCGGCCGCGCCGCGTTCATCGCTTCGGGGTTCGTGCTGCCGCCTCCGCCCCGCGACGACGTGGCGGCGCTGCGACCGGACGTTCGGCGCGACCGCGCGCACCTCGAGCGCCTCCTCGCCCTGGTCGCTGGCGGCGCGCTGCGCGTGCCCGAAATCACCACCTACCGCCTCGCCGACGCGGCGGCGGCCCAGCGCGTGAGCGAGGGCCGCCACCTGCGCGGAAAGCTGGTGTTCCAGGTGCGCCCCAGCTACTTGGCCGCCAGCTCGTAGAGGTACTGGACGAACGACAGCACCGCGCCGTCGAAGCCCTGCATCTTCGGATTGCTGGACTCGATCACGTAGTACTCGTCCGGCGCGTGCGCGCCGCTGCCGTGGCCGAGGCCGAAATGGCCGGAGGCCATCTTGAGCGGCTCGCCGGTGAACACGTATCCGGGATACGAGCCGGCGTTGCGCGGCCACATCACCGGTTCGATCCCGGCGCGCTTCAGCACCGCGACCTGGGCCTGGACGAGTCTTGTCGACGCCGCCGTGCTCGTGGGGTCGTAGCCGCCGGTGACGTTCACGTCGATGTCGCCGAAGCCGTGGGCCTTGAGATGCGCCTTGAGCGCGGCGACCGCGTCATCCTTCTTCATGTCGGGCACGAGTCGCATGTCGATCTTCGCCGCGGCGCGGTGCGGGAGGATGGTCTTGCCGCCGGGTCCCGTATAGCCGCCGACGAGGCCTTCGATGTTCACCGTCGGCTGCGACTCGAGCCGCTCCCGCGCCTGGACCCACGGCAGGTCGTCGATCCAGTGGCTCACCGAGAGCGACTTCTTCGCGCTCTCCTCGCTCTGCCGCTTCGAGGCCTCGGCGATCATCGCGCGCTCCTCGTCGGAGAGCGGCCGCGGCTTCGGGTAGTTGTCGATCGTGATCGTGTTGCCGTCCTCGGAGACCAGCGTGTTCAGCGCCTTGACCAGGTGCCACGCTGGGCTGTCCACCATCGCCTTGAGCGACGAGTGGATGTCCTTTCCCGGGCCGCGACCCCATTTCTCGCCGCTCGAGACCAGCTCCAGCTCGACCACGCCCTTGGCCCCGAGGCTCACGGTGACGACACCCTCCGGATCCTGCGACGCCGCGGGCATGAAGATGCCGACGCAGGGCTTGAGCGCCGCCTCCACCTCCGGCCGGTGGACGATCTGGCCGATGTGCGGCGAGCCGATCTCCTCCTCGCCTTCGGCGACCAGCACCAGGTTCACGGGCAGCTTCCGCTTGGCGCCGCGGATCGCGTGCAGTGCGGCGAGGAATGCCGCCTCGGGGCCCTTCTGATTCACCGCGCCGCGGCCCACGATCACCTTGCCGAAGCCGGGCTTGTCCACGAGCCGCGCCTCGAGCGGCGGCGAGGTCCACTCCGTGGGATCGAACTGCTTGACGTCGTACATGAAGTAGAGCCCGACCCACTGCTTCGCACCCGCGTCGAGCGTGGCGAACACGCCGGGCTTGCCGTCGGTGGGGACGATCGTCACCTTCTGGAAGCCCGCGTCGCGGGCGAGCTGCGCCATGCGCTCGGCGCCCGCGGCGGAGTTGAGGCTCTCGGCGGCGATCGAGGGCAGTGCGATCCAATCCTGGAGTCGCTTCACCGCTTCGTCGTGTCGGGCGGTGATCTCCTTCTTCACGTCCGCGAAGTCGTCGGCGGCGCGCGCGGGGCTCGCTCCGGGGAGCGACAAGGCGCTGGCGAGGGCGACGACCATCGCTGCGTCTTTCAAGTTGGGTTCATGCCTGTGCATGGACGGCTCCGGGAATTGGGATGGGAGAAATGGCTCCGTGAAAACGCGGCGGAGTCTACGCCGGTTCCGGAATCCCTCGCCAGCACCGCGAACGCGTTGACACGCGTACCGGCCCACCTCAGGATGCCCTGCCCGCGGCGTTCACGCAGCGATGATTCGTGCCGCGGACCGGCGTCCGACCACAGGTGAGATCGGGTGAGGAGGATGGTTTCCATGGTTCGATTCCGCATGCTCGCATTCGCCGCGGCGGTCGCGCTCGCGATCGCGACGCCGGCATCCGCGATGACCAAGGCGGTCGGCGTCATCGGCGGCTTCAACCTCTCCACGCTCAAGATCGACGGGAAGAGCGGCATCGACGCACGGTCGGAGTTCGCGATCGGCGGCGTCTTCGAAGTCGGGCTCAACGAGCGGTTCGGTCTCCGCGTCGAACCCATGTACCTGCGCAACGGCGCCAACGCGACCCAGCGCAATGCGTACTGGGGCACCATGGATGGCGCCGATTTCCGGCTCGACTACCTGAGCCTCCCGGTCCTGGCGCGGTACGGCTTCGGAACGAACGAGAAGCGCACCCCGTACCTGCTCGGCGGCTTCGGGTTCCATTTCGCCACGAAACAGGAGGTGAAGCTGACGCAGGGCAATCAGACTGCGACCGTGGACCTCAAGGACGTGTTCAACTCGCCCGACGTCACGTTCGACGTCGGCGGCGGCATCAGTTTCCCGGCGGGCGCGAACCGTTGGGCGATCGATGCCCGCGCCGCGTTCGGGCTCACCAACATCAACGGCGGCGGCACGGTCACGTTCAACGGTTCGTCGCTCCCGGTGCCGGACACGTCGACGCACTCGCTCGCGGGCCGCTTCTTCGTCTCCTATCTGTTCAATTTGTAGCCGGCTCCGCGCCCGCGTCGTGACTAGATCCCCGTGGTGGTTCCGCGCCATCGGGGTGCTGGGGCTCTCGGCGGTTCTCGCCTGCGGTTGCGCGCGCACCGTGCCGCGCGTCGAGCCGCCCGCGGCGTTCGTGGGCGGCGCGGCGTGCGTGACGTGCCATGCCGCCGAGGCAGCGGCCTGGCAGGGCTCGCACCACCAACTCGCGATGCAGGCCGCCACCGATTCGACCGTGCTCGGCGACTTCCGCGACGTGGCGTTCACATACGGGGCCGTCGTCTCCCGCTTCTTCCGGCGTGACCGTGCGTTCATGGTGCGCACCGACGGTCCGGATGGCCGGCTCGCCGATTTCGAGATCAAGTACACGTTCGGCGTCTATCCGCTCCAGCAGTACCTGGTCGAGTTCCCCGGCGGGCGCATGCAGGCGCTCGGGATCGCGTGGGACTCGCGGCCTGGACCCGAGGGTGGCCAGCGCTGGCTCCACCTGCATCCGGGCGAGCACGTCACGCACGACGACGAGCTGCACTGGACGCGTGCGGCGCAGAACTGGAACCTCCAGTGCGCGGCCTGTCACTCCACCGACCTGCACAAGAACTATGCGCCCGCGACCCGGACGTACCGCACGAGCTGGTCCGATCTGAACGTGGGTTGCGAGGCGTGTCACGGTCCGGGCTCGCGTCACGTCGCGTGGGCGGCCGAGACGCCGCGCGCGCGCGGCCCGGGTCGCACGGCGAGCGCGCGGGACGCTCGTGGCTCCGCCGCGATGGGCCTGGTGGTGGCGCTGGACGAGCGGCGCGGCGCCGCCTGGGAACGCGACGCCGCATCGGGCCTTC
>DATLUU010000457.1:0-6621 GCA_035577885.1 Verrucomicrobiia bacterium | reverse complement strand
TCGAGCGGCGGATCGCAGACCCGTCGCTGCGGCGAGCCGAGGGTGCTCGGGCGCGGGCGCACGTGCTCGCGCATCACGCGCCGGAGGCGATCTACGGGCGGCTCGCCGAGGTCCTGCGCTCCGTGCTGGGCTCGCGATGAGCGAGCGGCGTGCCGTGCGCGTCGCGTTCGTGAAGGCCGGGCTCGGGATCGGCGGTGCGGAGAGCCATCGCCGCTAGAGCCAGCCCTCGCGCTCGAGGATGTCGCGCATCGTCGTCCACCGGTAGCGCTCGAAGAGGTGCTCCAGCTTCGCCATCACCGTGTGCAGGTTCACGTAGGTGATGAAGCCGTTCACCGGGTCGAGCGGCATCCGCCGCCGCTCCGGAGCGACCTCGCGCGGGTGCAGGTAGAGCACGAACGGCCGGTGGCGGAGGATGAAGTCGAGCCCGGAGCGGAACACCGCGAGCGGCAGCACGCGGAGGTAGAAGCCGCCGCCCACCGGGATGCGGAACCCCTGGAGCTCCGCGATCGCCACCGGGAACTCCACCAGCGCGCCGCCCGGATCGTGCCGGCACAGGTCGCTGCGCGAGGGCCGGTAGATGCCCACCGGTGCGCCCGGCGTGCCGTAGAGCTTCACCTTCATCGGGAAGATGCTGCTGTCGTAGCGATAGCCCTCCTCGCTCAGCACCTCCAGCGCCCACGGGTTCGAGCGGTCGATGCTGAACGTGGGCGCGCGGAAGCCGATCACCGGGAAGCTCCCGAGCACGGCCTCCACGGCGCCACGGAACTCGCGCAACTCGGCGCGGAACGTCTCCGGCGTCGCGCGCCACAGCGGGCGGTGCGACATGCCGTGGCAGGCGAGCTCGTGGCCCTCGGCGACCATGCGCCGGATGAGCGCCGGGTGCTCGCGCACCACGTCGCCGAGCACGAAGAACGTGCTGCGCCAGCCGTGTTTCGCGAGCAGGTCCAGGATGGCCTCGGTGCCGCGCTCGACCACGCTCTCGTCGCGATGCGCGTCCCCGACCGGGTTCAGCTCGCTGTGGTGCCAGTCCTCGATGTCGAACGAGAACGCGGCCCAGTGGCCGGGCGCGCCGGTCACCGCGGTCACGGCTTCCTCCGGTAGACGCGGAAGCCGTCCGCATCGTAGTCGCGCTCGAAGCCGGCGGTGTCGGCGTCCAGTGCCGACCACGGCGTCGCGCCCGGATGATCGCTCGCGCGGTAGAGCAGGTAGACGGGCGTGCGGAGCGAGTCGAGCAGCGCGGCATCTCCGGGCAGGTCGGCCACGGGACCGTAGAGGTCGGTCATGATCGCACGCCTCCGGATCAGCGCGCCGAGCGGGAACGCGGCCTTGTCGGGGCCGGACGTGGTGCCGAGCAGCAGCCGGCGGCGGCCCTCCACGTTGAGCACGTCGCGGAAGCCTTCGTCCACGAACACGGCGCTTGCCGGCGTGCGGGCGCGGACCCAGGCGTAGAGCGAGTCCTCACCCGGCGCGCGGTGCGTCTCCGGCGCGAATGCCCCGGAGCGGTCCGCGAGGTAGCCACGAAACAGGAGCGCCGCGGGCAGGACGAAGCAGAACGCGATGAGCGCGCCCGCGACCGGCTTCCCGAGCCGCCGGCGCCATGCCGAGAGCAGCGCCGGAAGGCCCGCCCCGCCCAGCACCGCGAGCGGCGCGAACACCTGCCACACGAACTTGGTCTCGTTGTCGAGCGGCAGGTGGACGACGAGTGCGAAGCCCACCATGCCGGCGGTCCACGCCACGAGCCAGGTGGCGACGACCTGCCGCTCGCCGAGCGCGCGGCGCGCGCCGGGCCACGCCGCGAGCGCGGTGAGCCCGCACGCGGTCAAGAGCGTCCACGGCATCTGCCAGCCGAAGTGCAGGTAGTGGTTCCCGACCCCCAGGCGTTCCGGGCTCCAGCCGCTGAAGATCGAGCGGAAGTAGGGCCACGCCGCGGCGAGGCCCGCGAGCGAGGCGAGTGCCAGGGCCAGCGGCCGCGACGCGGGCATGGCCAGCACGCCGCGCCGGGCGAGGAGCGCGAGCAGCGCGCAGGCGGCGACCAGCACCGGGATCGCCGACAGCCCGACCACGGAATGGAACAGCATCATCCCCGCCGCGGCGAGGCCCGAGACCAGGAGCCAGCGCCACGCCGGGGGAGCACCTGCGGGACGGCCCTCGCGTGGCTCGGCGAGCCAGCGCGCGCCGGCCCAGAGCGACACCAGCATCAGCAGGTAGCCGTAGCCGAGCGCGGTGCCGACCAGGTACTTGTCCCAGGTGTTCACCATCCACGCGAACGGCGCCGGGAGCCAGTAGAGGACCTCGATCGTGTTCCAGTGGGCCTTGGCGATGACGCGCCGCACCTCGTCCATACCGCGCGTCTCGCCGAAGAACGCGCGCACGAACCACAGCGGCCACAGGAACAGCGCACCGGCGTTCAAGCCCGTGAGCAGCAGCGGCAGCGCCGCGCGCGCCGCTCCACGCTCGCGCCACGTGAGCCACGCGAGCTGCCAGCCGAGCCAGACCAGGGTGGCGATCCACACCACGTTCGCCACGCACATCACCGTGAACGGTGAGCCGCCGGGCCGGATCGCCGTGCACAGCGCCACGAACAGGTTGTAGAACCAGACGTAGTTGATCGGCAGCCCGGCGAAGCGCGGGTCCTGGGGCGGAACGCCGCGGAGCGCGATCTCCCATGCGATCCCGGCATGGATCCAGGTGTCGCTCCGCACGCGCACGTACGCCGAGGCGAGGTAGGGGATGGCGACGAACGCCATCGCCGCGAGGCACCAGCCCCACGCCGCCCGGTCCGCGGGCGCGTCGGTCTCGCCGCCCGCGCCGCGACCGAGGCCGCGCGCCTCGCCTCCCGCATAGAGCAGCCAGCCCGCGATCGCCACCAACCTCGCAGCGGTCGGCAGCGGCTGCCCGCCGTGGAGCAGCAGCCAGCCCGCGACCGCGGCCGCGAGCGGCGAGAGCGCAAGCCCGAGCGTCCAGCGCGTGGCCGTGGGTACCCCCGGCAGGACGAGGCGCACGAGTGCCAGGCCGGGAAACGCACCCAGCCAGACGAAGCTCGCGACGTCGCCGGGTACACCCGGCAGCAGCAGGCCGGCCAGGCCCAGCACCAGTGTCGCGCCCAGCAACCGGGCGCTGCCTGCGAGCTTCACGAAGCGTGGCTCGGTACGGGCTCGGCCCCGGCCTCGGCGAGCGATCTCGAGAACCGCGGGAACGCGCTCGTCATCCCCAGGGCCGCCAGCGCCACGAGCTGGGGCTCGACCGGGATGCGATAGCGCGCCTGGGTGAAGAAGAACGAGTAGAACGCCGCCGTGGACAGCACCACGGTCGCGAGCAGCAGTCGGCCACGGCGCGGCCCGGCGCCGGCGAGCAGCCCGACCACGGACAACGACAGCAACGCCACGAACCAGGCCGCCCCCAGGATCAGGATCGGGAGCGCGTTGAAGCGGTTCTTGGACTGCACCCGGTCCACGAGCGGCTTGAAGAAGTGCAGCAGCTCGAGCACGTAGTCGTGCAGGAATGCCGCCGGCCGGGCGCGGAACAGATCGAACTCGCGGGCGATGAACGCCTTCGGCTTGAGCGGCACGAACGGCTCGTCGGGCGGCACGCGGATCCAGCGGTCGCGCGACAGGTCCGCATCGCTGCGCGCGAAGTACAGCACGGCCTGGGCCTTGGCCATGAACACGCGGTCGCGTCCCTCCGAGCGCTGCAGCACGAAGTAGGGAGCGGCGAGGGCCACCGTGGCGACGGCGGCGGCAGCGAGTGCGAGCGCGAGGCGCGCGCCCTGGCGGCGGCCCGCCACCAGCAGCCAGGCACCGATCCCGAGCACGGGTGCCACGATCACCATGTCGATCAACAGGCCACACGCCACGAGCGCGCCGAACTGCAGGCCGCGGACGAGCGTGGGTCGGTCCGCGATCTCCCAGGCCAGCACCGTGAGCGCCATGAGCACGGTGGAGTAGAGGAGCGTCGGGTAGAGCAGGCCGGCCACGAACACCAGCGTCGGCGCCAGCGCCACGACCGGAGCCGCCATCGCCGCCGCCGGCGCGCCTCCCAGTCGGCGCGCCATGCGCACCACCAGGCCCATGTGCACGAGCGAGAGCAGCAGCTGGACCAGCCGCGCCACGAGGAAGTTCTGCTCGCCGCCGATCCAGAACGAGAAGGCGAGCAGCAGCGGATAGCCCGGGGCCCGCGGGTTCGAGCCGGACTGCGGCACGCCGTGGAGCATCCGCAGCGCCACCTGTTCGTACTCGACGGTGTCGCCGAAGTAGTAGCGGTTCCCCAGCGACAGCACGTGCACGACGCGCACGAGCAGCCCCAGCGCGATCCAGAACCTCGGCTGCCCCAGCCACCGCCAGCGTGGCGCGATCGCGTTCACGGGCGCCCCGCATCGCCCGCGGCGCGCGGGCCGCGCAGCAGGCTCGCCGCGAACCCGAGCAGGCTCGGGAGCAGCGTGATGACCACGAACAGCGACAATCCGAACACGGCGCCGGTCGCGGCCCCGGCGCCGAAGCGCGCGAACAGGGCCGCGCTCACCTGCTCGCGCAGTCCCAGCCCGCCGAGCGCCACGGGCAGGTTCCCGAGCAGCGGGATCACCGGCAGCCCCGAGAGCAGGAGCGGCGAGGCGAGCGGGCTCAGGTCCTTGAGCAGTAGCCACGCCGTCGCCAGCATGAACACGTAGAAGAACGCGCCCCAGCCGAAGCTCGCGAGCCCGATCCCGCTGCGAAGCAGCTGGCCCGAGGTCTCGTTCCAGCGCGCGGCCTGGCGCGAGAGCGGCGGCACGAGCCGGGCCGCGAACGCCATCGTGCGCGGGCTCGCGAGGCAGGCAACGCCGGCGATCGTCACCGCCACGAGTGCCAGGTAGGCGAGGAGCAGCACGCCGCGCCACGCCGGCACCAGTGCGAACGCCGGCAGGCACATGAGCTCGAGCAGCACGACGTCGGCGATGCGGTCCCACACCGCGGCGGACAACGTCGCCGCGCGCGGCGCCGGCACGTGGAGCACGCGCGCGAGCTCGCCCACGCGGCCGGGCGTGACGATGCCGTAGAACGTGCCCACCAGCGTCAGCCGGTAGCTGGAGACCGCGCTCAAGCTGACGCCGCAGCGCTGGAGCAGGATCGACCAGCGGCGAGCGCGCCCCCAGTAGCCGATCAGCGACAGCGCCACACCGGCGGCGACGGTGGCGGGCTTCAGGTGCGCGAGCGCACCCGCCGCCTCCTCAAGCGGGAATCGGCGCAGCAGCAGCGCCAGCAGCGTGATCGATACGGCGAGTTGGAGCACGAGCGTCACGCCGGGCCTCATCCGCGCGCCACCGCCCGCGGGCGGCCCAGCACCTGCGTCCACGGCAGCGGCGCGCGCGTGGCGACGACGTCGAGCCGGGTGGAGACGAAGCGCAGCAGCGCGCTGCGGCTCCAGTGCTGCACGTGGCCATCGGTGTTGCCGAGCGCGCTCCAGTAGCGGCCGCGCATCAGGTTGAGCACGCGCCACAGCGGCTCGCGCGGCACGGTGATGAGCACGTGCCCGGTCGCCGCCCGGCACACGGCGTCGAGCGCGCGCGCGGGGTCGTCGAGGTGCTCGAACACCTCGCAGGCCACGACCAGGCTCCAGCGCCCGAGCGTCGGCGCGTCGTAGATCGAGCAGGCGCGGAAGTCGAGCCCGGGGTGCAGCGCGCGCGCCTCGTCCACGATCACCGTGGAGAAGTCGGTGCCCAGCACCCGCGCGTGGGGGAGCCATTGGGCGATCTTCGCGGTCACATGGCCCTCGCCGCAGCCCACCTCGAGCACGGAGGGCGCGGGCTCCGCGAGGCGGAGCAGCTCGTGGAGCCCGCGGTCGAATCCCGCCATGAGCCCGCCCACGATCGGGTTCCTGGAGCCGTACTTGTCGAAGCGGTTGCCGATGTCGATGCCCTGCTCGAGGCGGCGCGCGGGTGTCATGGAGTGTCCCTCCCGTGGTTGCGAACGCGGCCGTCGAGTTGCTGCAAGCGCGTGTTGACCAGGATCTCGTCCAGCAGCCGCCGGTTCATGGCGGTGAGGTCCCCGAGCACGCCCAGCGCCACGAACAGGGCGGCGATCATGGCGAGCGCGCCGGCCACGACCAGCGACTGCACGTGGCCGGTCTGACCGGGCGTGGTGAAGAACAGCACGAGGAAGCGCGCGAACAGCAGGAGTGAGCCCGCCCCGAACAGCGCCGCGAGCGAGAGGAAGAATCGCAGGGGGCGGTAGAGTAGGTAGACGCGGACCATCGTGCCGAGGGAGCGGGAGAGGTACGCGCCCAGGCCGCGGAACAGCCGCGACTCGCGCAGCTTGCCGTTCACCCGGATCGGCACGTGCACGATGGCGATGTTCTTGTGGCTCGCCTGGATCAGCGTCTCGAGCGTGTACGTGAACCCGGTCACGATGGTGAGGCGCAGCGCGGCGTCGCGGCTGTAAGCGCGAAAGCCCGACGTGGCGTCGGGCACGTCGGCGGCCGAGAGCGCCCGCACCACGCGGCTGCCCAGGCGCTGGAGCGACTTCTTCATCAGCGAAAAGTGCCGGATCGAGTCGATCGGCCGCGTGCCCACGACCATGTCGGCGCGATGCGCGACGATCGGTTCCACGAGCCGCGCAATGTCGGCGCCCATGTACTGGTTGTCGGCGTCCG
>DATLUU010000456.1:0-9001 GCA_035577885.1 Verrucomicrobiia bacterium | reverse complement strand
CGAGACCTTCTCCTGGAGCTTGGTCTCCTGGAGCTGGATGCCGAGGCGCTCTCGCAGGGCGCGATCTGCGCCGCCGGTCCAGCGCTGCCCGAGCACCTGCACGTCGCCCGCATCCGGACGGTTCAGGCCCTCGAGGATCTCGATGGTGGTGGTCTTGCCGGCGCCGTTCGGCCCCAGCAGGCCGAAGCACTCGCCGGCGCGGATCTCGAGATCCACGCCGTTCACCGCGACCACGTCCGCATAGCGCTTGGCCAGCCCGCGAACCTGGATGGCGGGATCGACGCGGGGCACGGACGGCGCGGGGGCGCTCATGGGGCGGGGACGATACCGGTTCGGGACGCGGTGGGGAATGGCGTGCGGTCGGGTTCACTTCCTCGCGCGGGTCGCGAACCACACCGCGGTGGTCCAGCTGGGGAAGATGTCGATGCCGGGCAGCATCTCGGCCGCGAACGTCGGCAGGAACGCCCAGTGCCAGCCGACGAGCCACACCAGGGCGAGCCCGACCATGACGTCGAGCACGTCGTTGAACGGCGAGGCGAAGCCTTCGCCGAACAGCGGCAGGAACACGACCTGCACCACGTCGGCCGCGAGTGCCAGGCCGCGCGCCGTCCATACCCGCGACATCGGTGAACGCACCGGCCGCGGCGGCAGCCGCTCGATCGGCGGCTCGAGCACCGGATCCACCGGCGCCGGCCTCGGGTCGGGTTCGGGCATCAGCGGGAGATTCTCGTTCCCGGATGCCTCGCGTTCAAGGCGTATCGGGGGTCACTTCCTCCGCGCCACCTTCGTGCTCGTGCCGTCGAGACGCTCGATCGTGAACCCCGGCGCCGGCGAGCCGGCATCGAAGACGATGCGCGCCTCCGGCATGAGCATGTAGCCGTCGTTCCCGAGCGGCCGCAGCACCTCGGACATGGGCCCGCGCTGATAGACCAGCTTGCCATCCTCGACCGCGACCTTGCGGCCCTCGTCGAACTCGCCGACGAGACGGGACTGCTCCGCCTGCGGCGGCTGAGCCGCGTCGTTCGCCGCCACCCAGTCGGCCGACCACGCGAGCCTGCGCTTCTGCCCGGGATCGGTGGCGCGGTCGGCGAGCACGTGCAGCGCGTCCTGCTGCGCCACCGCGAGTGCGCGATCGGCATCCACCGCCTTGTCGACCGGGACGCCGACGGCTTCCCACTCGGCGCCGGTCTTCGGGTCGGAGACGCGCGTGATGGACACCCCGAGCACGAACCCGTCCGGCACGTCGACGAAGTCCACCATGTGGCCGGCGCCCGCGGTGCGTTCGCCAACGAGTGTCGCGCGCTTCAGGTTGTGGAGCACGAACGAGAACTCCTCCGCGGCCGAGCCCGTGCGGCGGCTGGTGAGCACGTAGAGCGGCACGTCGGGCCGGCGCGGCCCGGGTACGTCGACGAGGCTGTGCCGGATCTCCGGCTCGGGCGTGGAGCGGCTCTTCACGCGGATCGTGGGGATCGAATCGGCGGGGAGGAAGTGGCTGAAGAGCATGTGGCTCATCACGCCGCTGCCGCCCGGGTTGTGCCGGACGTCGATGATCATGGCGTCGGTGCGCTCGAGGAACCGGAGTGCCGCCGCCATCGCATCCTCGAACCCCGGACCCTCGTTGAAGCCCGTGACCTCGAGGTAGCCGACGTTACCCGGCAGGATCTCCGCGCGCTCGAGGCCGAAGTTGTGCTCGCGCGCGTCCGGCAAGCCCGGGATCTGGCGCCCGCCGGGAGCGCCCGCCGTGCGGCGAACGACCACCGGAGCGCCACCGCCGTGCGCGGCGCCGGCCGTGCTGTCCGGGCCGCCGATGACGCGCCGTTGGATCACCGGTCCGGCGCCGGCGCCAGCGGGACCGCCGCCCGGCCGGAGCGAAAGGTGGAGGTCACCGTTCAGGCTGCGGAGATCCGTCGTGACCGCCTGCGCGAACTCGCTCCGGTCCGCGTACTTGTCGTACGCGCCCGACTTGAGCTTTCGCCTGAGCACGTTGGCGATGAGCTTGGCGGTGTCGGCTTCGACGTACGTGCGCTCCAGTTCGGTACACGTGCCGTTGATGATCTCGCTGCGGAGCTTCTTGTCGAGCGGCGGCGGCGCGTCGGCAGCGCGCGCGAGGAAGCTGGAGCCGGACAATGCCAGCAGGGCAACGAGAAGTGCCGACAGGCGGCGAGAAGCGGACATGCGGATGGCCTCGGTCCAACGGGGAGCAGCTATAGGGAGGAGTTCTAGCGCGAAGCGGGTGGAGGTCCCAACGTCGCGTGCCGAGCGCGGGCCGGAAGATGACGGGCGTGAAGCAGACCTGCCTGTCGTGCGCGCCCGAAGTGCTCTAGATTCCCGCGCCATGGAAAGCGTTGGCATCCTCGGCCTGCCCCAATCCGGAAAGACGACCCTGTTCGAGATCCTCGTCGAGGGCGCCGGCGCGCACGCGGCCGCGACGACGGGCCGCGAACGAATCGCGGTGATCGTCGTCCCCGACGAGCGTGTCGATCGCCTGGTGGCGCTCTACAAGCCGAAGAAGATCACCCACGCTCGCGTGCAGTTCGTGGACACGGTCGCGGTCCAGGCCAGCGCCCGCGCCAGCGCGCGCGGTCCCGATCTGTTCTCGGGCGTGCGCAACTGTGACGCGTTGCTGGCGGTCGTTCGTGACTTCGAGAGCGCGGCCGTGCCGGCGGGCGCGGGTGTGGATCCCGCGCGCGAGCTGCGAGACCTCGAGAGCGAGCTCATCTTGAACGACCTGGCGATCGCCGAGACGCGGCTCGAGAAACTGGCCAAGGAGCTTCGGGTCGGCCGCAAGGAGGGCGAGCGCGAGCATGCGCTGCTGGTCCGCATCAAGACCGCGCTCGAGGCCGAGCGGCCGCTGCGCGTGGAGACGTTCGACAAGGACGACGCGAAGCTCCTGCGCGGATTCCAATTCCTCACGCTCAAGCCGCTGCTGGTGGTGGTGAACCGGGGCGAGGGCGTCACCCATGACCTGCCGTCGGCGGGAGCGCACACGCTGGTCGTCGGACTCGCTGCCCATCTCGAGCGGGAAGTCGTGGCGCTGCCGCGAGAGGAGCGGGACGCGTTCCGGCGCGAGCTGGGGATCGAGCAGGACGGGCTCTCGCTCATCATCCGCGCCTGTTACCGGCTGCTGGGCCTCATCTCGTTCTTCACGGTCGGCCCTGACGAGGTGAGGGCGTGGACGCTCCGCCAGGGCGACCGCTCCGTGGACGCGGCGGGTGAGATCCACACCGACCTGGCGAAGGGCTTCATCCGCGCCGAGGTCGTCCCCTGTGCGCTGCTGCTGGAGGCCGGCTCGGAAGCGGCCGCACGCGAGCGCGGTGGCATGCGGCTCGAAGGCCGTGACTACGTCGTCCAGGACGGGGACTGCCTCGAGATCCGCTTCAACAAGTAAGGCGTCCCGCAGGACACAGCGACCACCCCCGCGATGCGAGGGTGGTCGCCATGGTTCTGCCACGACCGTGGATTAACGATAGTAGCTCTTCACGCGCCCCCAGGTGTCGGTCCTCGTGGGTGTGGCCCCGAGGCAGAGCGAGTTCTGGTTCTGCGGATCGCTCGATGCGTTGTGGTACAGGAAGTCGTTGCTGTTGTTGTCGGTGTCGACGTTGTTGCCCGATCCGCCGCCCGGCTTGCGTTCGTAGCTCTGGTTGAGGTTGGTCAGCGTCGGGGACAGCGGGGTGCCCTCCTTGTAGGCCGAGCCGGCGCTCATCCCGACCTGGTCCAGGATCACCGCCGCGGCGTTCGCGATCGCGACGCCGCCGTCGTCCGTGAAGCCGGTCGCATAGGTGGTGTTGCCCGCGACCGAGCCGCTGTAGGGACCGGTGGTGTTGTTGTTCGTGAACAGGTAGTAGCAGCCTGGGTTCAGCGTGGTGGCCGCGGGCACGGTCGCCCGCACCGAGGTCACGGCAGCGTTGTTCGAGCCGCGGAGCGTGTAGCCGCCGATATTCACGGCCACCGCGGAATTGTTCCAGATCTCGACGAACTCGTCGTTGCCGCCCGCAGGGCCTCTTGTCCGGAACTCGCTGATCACGATGTTCGGTGACGCCGCATGGGCGACGCCAGTCAGGGTGGACATGGCCAGCAGTGCGATTGCGAAGCGAATCGGGGAAGCAGCGCGCATGATGTCCTCTCCTCCGCAGTGGTGCGCTTGCCGTGCAACCAACCAGTGGATGGGGGATCGGGCGATACTACTGCCTGCACGGGGGCGACGCTCGCGGGAACTTCATACGTCTTCGCGCCCGCCTCGGAGCCGCAGCACCTGCCCCGGGCCCTGGACCTCGCCCTCCAGTCCCTCGTCCCGCCGGGCCAGCCCTGGGCTCGGCCCCGGCGACGCGCTGGTCAGCAAGCGGGCGTCTCATTGACGCGCGCGGGGGCGCGCCATAGCGTCGCCCGTTCCCCGGAAGGAACGCCGCGCACGCCCTCGCACTGGAGAGGCCATGAAGCGAGTCACAGGTATCGGTGGCATCTTCTTCAAGTCCAAAGACCCGAAGGCTCTGGGTGCCTGGTACAAGACGCACCTGGGAATCGACGTCCAGGCGTGGGGCGGGGCCGCGTTCGACTGGAAGGGCCCGGACAATCCGGAAGGTGGCGGGACCACGGCCTGGAGCCTGTTTCCCGCCGACAGCAAGAACTTCACCGCCCCGTTCATGGTGAACTACCGCGTCGCCGACCTGCACGCGCTGCTCGCCGCCCTGCGCTCGGAAGGCGTGCACGTCGAGGAGAAGGTCGACGAATCCGAGTATGGGAAGTTCGGCTGGGTGGTCGATCCCGAGGGCAACAAGATCGAGCTGTGGCAGCCGCCCGACGGGCAATGAACTCCGCGCCGCCTCGAGCCGGGCGGTATGGATCGCACCTGACCCGGAGGTTTCTTGGCGTCCCGAGCCACGTCGACGAACGCTGCACCGCTCGAGCCTTCAACCGACGAGTTGCGAGGTTGGGGCGAGGCCGTGCTCGACCTGATGGTGCGTTACCACGAGGGCCTTCGCGACCGCCGACTCGCTCCCTCCACGACGTCTCGCGAGATCCGCGCCGTGTTCGACCGCGCGCTACCCGAGGAGGGGGTGGGCCTCGCCGCGACGCTGGTTGAGTTCGAGGAACGCCTGATGCCCCTCGCCCGGCACAACGGCCATCCGCGCATGTTCGGATACGTGCAGTCGCCCGGCGTCGCGGTCGCGAGCTTCGCCGACCTGCTGGCCTCGATGCTCAACGCCAACCTCACCGTCTGGCGCTCGGCTCCAGGGCCGGTCGAGATCGAGCGCATCGCCGTGGAATGGGTCCGTGACATGATCGGGGCGCACGCAGGGGCGGACGGGATCTTCGTCAGCGGCGGCTCGATGGCGAACTTCTCGGCGCTCGCGGCGGCGCGACGCATGAAGGCGCCGATCGACGTCGGGCGGGCGGGTGCGCAGGCGCTGCCGCGCGCGATGCGGCTCTACGTCTCGACCGAGACGCACCACTCGGTCGCCAAGGCGGCGACGCTGCTGGCCATCGGCAGCGACCACGTGCGCGAGGTGCCCGTCGACGATGCGTTTCGCATGCGTGTCGACACGCTCGAGGCGATGATCGAGGACGACCTCCGCGCCGGGCACCAGCCGTTCTGCGTCGTCGGCACCGCGGGAACCGTGGGCACGGGCGCGATCGATCCGCTCGACGTGCTCGCGGAGATCGCGCAACGGCGCGGCCTCTGGTTCCACATCGACGCCAGCTACGGCGGCTTCGCGGCCCTGGCCCCGACGGTGCGCACGAGGATGGCGGCGTTCGCAAAGGCGGATTCGATCGCGCTCGACCCGCACAAGTGGATGTACCTGCCCGTGGACTGCGGGTGTGTGCTGTTCCGCGATCCGGCCGCGGCGCGCGCGACGTTCGCGCACCAGGCGGAGTACATGCGGGTCATGGATTCCGCTCCAGCCGAGTCGTTCGCGTTCTGGGATCACGGCCCCGAGCTGTCGCGCCGCTTCCGCGCGCTCAAGGTGTGGATGCTGCTGCGGGCCGTCGGTCTCGCGCCGCTTCGCGCGGCGGTGGAGAAGGACCTTGCCTGCGCCGCGGCGCTCGCCGAGAAGGTCGAAGCGAGCCAGGACTTCGAGCGTCTCGCGCCCGTCGAGCTGTCGATCGTGTGCTTCCGCCACGTTCCGGCGCAGGCGAGGCGAGCCCTCGACACCGCCTCTGGCGCAGAGCGGGAGGGAGTGGAACGCCGCTTGGACGCGTGGAATGAGCGGTTGCTCGTTGCCCTCCAGCGCGACGGCAGCTCCTACATGAGCAACGCCTCCGTCGGCGGCCGCTTCGCATTGCGCGCGTGCATCATGAACCACCGCACGACACTGGCCGACATGGACATCCTGCTCGCCGACCTGCACCGGATCGCGGGGGCACTCGGCGAGTTCCAGGGGAGGAGCGAGTAGGACGCGGGCGAGATTTCGAACCGGCTGATACGCAGCGGGGTTATTGCTGGACACGGAGCCCGCCTCGTGGTCAGAATGTCCCCGACGACCGGGCGACGGGTCGAGGTTCCATGTCCCTCACCAGGACCGCTCTCCTCGGGTGTCTTCTCGGCTGCGCGCTTGCATCAGCCGCCGCGGCCGGACCTGCAGCGAGGCTCGCAGTCCAGCACCTGGCGGAAAACGCGCCGGGTGCGTTCACGCTCGTCACCGATCCTGGATCCGGCGAGCTGCTGATCCTCCGCGGCGCGTCGATCGCGCTGGCTGGCGGCCGCGTCTCGCCGGCCGCAGCCGCGCAGGCCTGGGTGACGAGTCAGTCGGCGGCCTTCGGGCTCCAGCCAGGCGTGGACGAGGTGCGCGTGGAGCGCGACGAGCCCCTGGCGGGCGGGCGACGACGCGTGCTCCTCGCGCAGTACTGGCGAGGTCTGCCGGTCCTGGGCGCCGACGCGCGGGTCATCGTGGATAAGGAGGGCCGGCTGCGGTTCGTCGCCGCAGGTTTCGCCCGCGACCTCGGCGCCCCGAGCGCACCGGCGATCGCGCGCGAGCAGGCCGTGGCCCGGGCCGCCGACGCGACCGGCATCGCGGTCGGGCGGATGGGCGCCACGCTCGAGGTCCAGCGACGCGTCGACGGCGACCACCTCGTTTGGACCCTGGCGTTCACTCGCGCCGACGGCTCACCGGGGAGTGCGATCGTGGACGCGGTGAAAGGCGACGTGCTCGACGTGGACGCCGGGATCTCCCACGCCGTGGGCCGCGTCTACCCGACCGATCCACGTGACCCGCTCGCGGAGCTCGAGCTCCCGCGCCTGCTGCCGGGTCCGCCGCTGCGCTCGACCTCGTTCGGCATCAACGATGTGCTCTACCCGCCCGTCGTGCCGGTGGCCCCCGACGACTTCCGGCTCGTGCCCGACGACTCCGGGTTCGACCAGGTGAACCTGTACTGGCACGTGGACCACTATCTCCACGACTTCATGGCTCCGCTGGGTTACGCCGGCCCGCCCGACTCGCTGATCGTGCGCCTCCACTTCGCGCTGGAGCCCGAGGTGGCGCGCACGGCCGGCAACTTCATCACGTTCGGGAACGCCATCCCCGGCTTCTGCCGCGAGCCGTCGCGCTCGCACGACATCGTCTACCACGAGCTGGGACACGCCGTGCTCTACGGCTTCGGCGTCCAGCCGGGTGGCGTCCGCCGTGAGGCGAGCGCGCTGCACGAGGGGCTCGCCGACTACTTCGCCGCCGCGATCACGAACGACCCGGCGATCGGGGAGTGGGCCTACCTGGTGTTCCCGAACGGGGTCACGCGCGTGGATCAACCGGCGCCGCCATGGGACTACGCGCATTACGACCACCTGGCGTTCGGCGGCGCCGGGGCCTCGAGCTCGTGGGGGAACAGCATGATCCTGTCGTCGGGCCTGTGGGACCTGCGCCGCCAGGTCGGCGCGGCGAGCGACTCGCTCGTGCTCGAGTCGCTCGCCTACCTGCCCACCGTGCCCGACTGGTCGCAGTTCGCGAACGCGATGCTCCAGGCCGACATCGACCACCACGACGGCCACTATTCCGCCGCCATCGTGCAGCAGTTCGTGCACCGGAAGATCCTCGGTGACTCCACGGTGACCGGGTGGGCGGTGGGGGTTTCCGGATCGATCATCAAGTCGGTGGACGGGGGCAACACCTGGTTCCTCAGCACTCCCACCGCGGCGACGCTCGAAGGGCTCCATTTTCTCGACGGCGACAACGGCTGGGCCGTCGGCGGGGGCCAGATCGTGCACACGACGGACGGCGGCATGACCTATTCCACCGCGCCAACGAGCGCTTCGCTGAACGCCGTGTGCTTCCTGAGCAGAGCGACGGGGGTTGCGGTCGGAGATGCCGGCACGGTGTTGCGAACGACGGATGGCGGTGCGACGTGGAGCTCGCAGACGCCCGCGTCGGCGGACTTGAATGCCGTTTGTTTCGTCGGCACGACCGGTTGGATCGTCGGGGACGGTGTCGTGCTGAAGAGCGTCGACTCGGGCGCGACATGGAGCCAAACGGCTTCCACCAGCACGGTGCTCAACAGCGTCTACTTCACGAATGCCTCGAGAGGCTGGGCGGTGGGGTCGCTGGGCACGCTCCTCAAGACCACCGACGGCGGCACCTCCTGGACGAACTCCAACCCGGTGTCGGTGTCACTGCAATCGGTCCGGTTCGCCGACCCGGACACCGGATGGGTCGTGGGCGCCTCGGGCACCATCCTCGCGACGACCAACGGCGGCGCGAGCTGGACCGAACAGCACCCCGTGCGTGCCGATCTCAAGAGTGTCTTCTTCATGAACTCGTCGGTCGGCTGGGCGGTGGGCCTCGGCGGCACCGTGCTGAAGACCACCGACGCAGGGAAGAGCTGGAGCAAGGTTCCTTCGAGCACGACGGCGGATCTCACCGGTGTCCAGTTCGTGAGCATCCCGCCGACGAACGTCTGGGTGAGCGTGAACACGTCGCCGCCGGGCCGGTCGTTCACCGTGGACGGCGTGCCGTTCACCACCGCCCAGACGTTCAACTGGGCGTTCGGTTCCTCGCACACCATTGCCACGTCC
>DATLUU010000455.1:0-3003 GCA_035577885.1 Verrucomicrobiia bacterium | reverse complement strand
CCGACGCCGCCCGCATGATCATCGCGCGCGCGCTCGTGACACTGGGAAAGTGGCTCGATGACGCACGAACCGCCTGACGACGCCGGGCGCCTCGAGGAGGCGCTGAAGCTGACCGACACGCTGGAACGCGTCTCGGCCGGTGAGCCGCTGCCGCTCGAGCGCGCGGCGGGCGGGCTGGGCGTGCTGGGCGGCATCGGCCGGGCGTTCCGGCTTCCCGGCGAAACGCGCGGTCCGGTGGGCGGTCCCGCACTCTTCTATTGGGGCTCGCTCCAGGTCCGGCGTCCGCTCGGTCGAGGCAGCTTCGGCGAGGTGTTCGCGGCGTGGGAGCCGCGGCTGCAGCGCGAGGTCGCGCTCAAGTTGCGAACGCCCGAGGCCGGCACGCTGCGCTGGCTTGACGAGGCGAGGAGCCTCGCGCGCGTGCGCCACCCCAACGTCGTGACCGTGTACGGCGCCGACCTGCGCGATGCACGCGCGGGCATGTGGATGGAGCTGGTGGACGGCGAGACGCTGGAGGAGGTGCTCGCAGCGCACGGGCCGTTCGAGCCGCGTGAAGCGATGCGCGTCGCGCGCGATCTCGCCTCGGCGCTGCATGGCGTGCATCGCGCGGGGCTCGTGCACGGCGACGTGAAGTCCAGCAACGTCATGCTCGAGCGCCTTGCCGAGGCCACGCCGGGAGACAGCGCGGGCACGCCGACACCGCGCCGCGTGGTGCTCATGGACTTCGGCGCGGCCGCAGTGAGCGGGCCCGTCGACGGCGCGGCGCGATTCGCGACGCCGATCTACGCGCCGCCCGAGGTTCTGGCCGGCGGACCCGCGACGCCCTCGGCCGATATCTACGCGTTGGGCGTGGTGCTCTACCGGTTGCTCACCGGTGCCTACCCGCTCGAAGCCGGCACCGTGGACGAGCTGAGCGCGCGCCACGCGCGCGGCGAGATGGTGCCGCTCGCGCGCCGCCGCCGCGGCCTCCCCGCGGGTCTCGTGGGTGTCGTGGAGCGTGCCATCGCGGCGCGCCCCGAACACCGGTTCGCGAATGCCGCCGCGATGCGGGATGCGCTCGCACGGCTGCTCGGCGAGCGGGTTCCGCTGGCGATGCGCACGATCAGCATCGTGATCGCAGCGCTCGTCACCACCGCGGCCCTTGCAGCAGGGGCATGGGCCGTCTACCTCAACCGCGAGTCGCACAACACGGAGCGCTACACCTCACCTCCCCCGCCCACGCTCGCGATCTCGAACGTGCCCTGGTGGTCCACGGCCGGAGACACGATCGCCGCCGGCCGCGGGTGGGGTGCCCAATTCGCCGGCGATCTCACCGGCGACGGCTGGACGGACGCCGTCGTGACCGACCAGTGCTACCCCGGAGGTGCGACCCATCTCGGTCGCGTCATGGTCTACCCGGGCGGACCGCACGGGTTGTCGGCGACGCCGGTATGGACCTACCTGCTACCGGGCACGTCGCCCTGCCTGCAAGGCGTTGCGCTCGGGGACTTCGACGGCGACGGGCACACCGACATCGTGATCACCTGGCACTCGAATCCCACGCTCGACGGCCATATGGGCGGCGCGCTGATGTTCCGCGGCGGCGATCACGGACTTCCGTTGAAGCCGTGCTGGAGCTACGGAGGCGACCTGGGCTACACCGCGCTCGGCGAGCAGGCGACGTCGATCGGCGACGTGAACGGCGACGGCATCGAGGATCTCGCGATCGGCGAGCACGACTGGTGCGGCGTGCGCCGCGACCAGGGACGCGTGCTCGTCTTCTTCGGTTCGAAGCAGGGTCTGCCGGATCGGCCGTCGCAGATCCTCACTGACGAACCCCAGAACGAGCGATTCGGCAACCTCATCTGCAAGGTCGGCGACGTCAACCGAGATGGATACCCCGACGTTGCCGTCGGCGCGCCGCAGTGGTGCGACGCTCGCGGGCAGGTCGGATGCCTCAAGCTCCATTACGGCGGGCCCCACGGACTCGTGCCCGCACCGGTGCCTCCGATCACGGGCGAGCACCCGGGCGACGCCGTGGGATGGGGCTCCTCCCTGGGCGCGGTAGGCGACGTGAACGGGGACGGATTCGCGGACGTGGTCGTGGGGACGTCCGGCCACGACGGGGTCGGGATGGCGGTCGGGAGGATCGCGCTCCATCTGGGCGGGCCGCACGGGTGGAGCCCGAAGCCGGTGTGGCACGTGGACGGGTTCGGCAGCGAACACTCGCTCGGCGCGCCGGTGCTCGTCGGCGACGTCGACGGCGACGGCAGGGTGGACCTGATCGTCGGGGGAAGGGGGTACGCCGCCTCGCCCACGACCAAGCACGAGGGCGCGGTGTTCCTGTTCCGCGGCGCTGGACCCAAGCGCTTCTTTGAGAAGACACCGGCGTGGTGGATCGCTTCCGGACAGGCGGACGCGGCGATGGGCGAAGTCCTGTCGGTCGCCGACCTTGATCGCGACGGCTGCGCCGACATCCTCGCTCAGATTCCGTTGTGGCGCCGCGGCTCGGTCGTGACGGGCCGCGAGGTGTTGTTCCGCGGCACGCGCGAGCGGGTCGCCGCCGGCCCGACGCTCAAGCTGGCGACGAGGTCGCGCTGAACGATTTCGGCGAGTTCACCGGTCCGAGCGTCGCTACGGCGTGAGTTGGCGCAGCGGCGGCCCACAGCGAGCGTGATGACTCATCCTGACGCGGTGAATTGTGGCGGTTCACTAATCAGGTACCAACGCCTGAACTCGCAGTGACTTGAACGTGCTCGCTCGCGGGGCGTCTCCAGTCACTGAACGACGGTGTGGCGGCGCAGTTCGCGCTTGCTTACCCGAGGGGACGCCCGTGAAGATGAGTCCTCTCTCTCATGGCCGCGTTGGTGCCGATGACGGCCGCTCCTCGGCACTCATTTCTTTGCACCCTTGCCCTGAGAAAAGAGGACCCACCCATGTTCCACCGTCACCTCATCGCGCTCGCAGCCCTCGCGGCCCTGACCCTCCCGTCGCTCGCGCAGGCGAATGCTCGCCTCATCAACGTGG
>DATLUU010000454.1:0-5871 GCA_035577885.1 Verrucomicrobiia bacterium | reverse complement strand
CGACCGGGCGCCATGGCCGCGATCCTCGGGCTGCCGGCGGAAGCGGTCGAGGCGGCGTGCGCCGAGGCCGCGTCCGCCGGCATCGTGCGCGCGGCGAACCTGAACGCGCCGGGGCAGGTGGTGATCTCCGGCGAGCCGGCCGCGGTGGATTTGGCCTGCGAGCGGGCCAAGGCAAGAGGTGCCAGGCGCGCGATCAGGCTCGAGGTGAGCGGCGCGTTCCACTCCCCGCTCATGGAGCCCGCCGCCAAGGGCCTCGCCGAAGCGCTCGCGCGCGTCACGATCCGCGACGCGCGCTGCCCGGTGATCAGCAACGCCTGGGCGAAGCCCGTGCAGGACGCGAAGGAGATCCGCCGCGCGCTCGAGGCGCAGCTCCTCGCCAGCGTCCGCTGGGAGGACTCGATGCGCTACCTGCTCGCCCAGGGCGGCGTCGAAGCCTTTGTCGAGCTCGGCACGGGCAAGGTGCTGCGCGGGCTGCTGCGCGCGCTCGACGCCAACGCGGCGAGCTGGAACGTCGAGGACCCGGAGAGCCTCCAGGCCACGCGCGCGGCGCTGGCCGGGGCGGGGAGGACGGCATGACCGAGACGAACGTGCAGCCGGCGGCCGGTGTGACCCGGGAGCTCGAGCAGCAGGTGGCGTTCGTGACCGGGGGTGCGACCGGCATCGGGCTCGCGATCTCGCGCGCGCTCGCGGCGCGCGGCGCGACCGTGGCCATCTTTGCACGCAACGCCGTGCGCGCCGAGGCGGCAGCCGAGGCGATCCGGAAATCCGGCGGCAAGGCGAACGCGTTCGCCGCCGACGTCTCCAAGGCCGCGTCGGTGGACGGCGCGTTCGACGCGGCGGTGAAGCAGCTCGGGCGCGTCGACATCCTCGTCAACAACGCCGGCCTCACGCGCGACGGACTGTTCGTGCGCATGAGCGACGAGCAGTGGGGCGAGGTGCTGGAGACGAACCTGGCCGGCGCGTTCCGCTGCGCGCGCGCGGTGGCGCGCACCATGATGAAGGCGCGCTACGGCCGCATCGTGAACGTGTCGAGCGTCGTGGGCCTCATGGGCAACGCCGGGCAGGCGAACTACGCGGCGAGCAAGGCGGGGCTGCTCGGCCTCACCAAAGCGCTCGCGCGCGAGCTCGCCAGTCGCTCGATCACGGTGAACGCGGTCTGCCCCGGCTACATCACCACCGAGATGACGGAGAAACTGCCGGAGGCGGCGCAGACCGAGCTCAAGGCCCGGATCCCGCTGGGCCGCCTGGGCGCGCCCGAAGACGTGGCCGAGGTGATCGCGTTCCTCGCCTCGCCTCGGGCCGGCTACGTCACCGGGCAGACATGGACGGTGGACGGTGGCATGGTCATGGAGTGAAAGCAGTTGGCCGGAGGTGCAGAATCCCGAACCACAGGAGGTGAATCCAACATGGCATCGTTCGACGAGAGCAAGGTCAAGGAGATCATCGCCAAGGAGTTGGAAGTCGACGTGAAGCAGCTCACGCCGGAGGCGAAGTTCATCGAAGACCTGGGCGCCGATTCTCTCGACATCGTGGAGCTGGTGATGGCGCTCGAAGAGGAGTTCGGGCTCGACATCCCGGACGAGGACGCCGATAAGCTCAAGACCGTCGGCGACGCGATGAATTACCTGCAGCAGCACGCGGGCAAGTAGCGCCCGGCGACGTACCGGACGATCGCGGATTCCGCGCCGTCACCGCCCCGGGTCCCGGGGGCACCCGCTCGTCGAGCGGGTCCGGGGGCCCGCCGGGGCGACCGGTCGAAGCGCCCGTCAGGCACCTGCCGGGGCGCCACGTCCGGGGCGGGGCCGCCGCGACACCGGATCCCCAAGGAGAGCAGTAACGCATGAGTGACAAGAGCCCGCGAGTGTTCGTGACGGGTGCAGGCGTGGTTTCGCCGGTCGGGAACGATCTCGAGCAAACGTGGCGAAACCTCGTCGACGGGAAGTCGGGAGCCGCACCCATCACGCGCTTCGATGCGTCCGATTTCGAGACGCGGTTCGCCTGCGAGGTGAAGGATTTCACGCCGGAAGGCGTGATCGACCGCAAGGACGCGAAGCGGATGGATCGCTTCGTCCAGTTCGCGGTCGCCGCCGCGCACGAGGCGCTCAAGAATGCGGGACTCGCGTTGCCCGTGCAGGACCCCGACCGCTTCGGCGTGATCGTGGGCAGCGGGATCGGCGGCATGGAGACCTTCGAGGGGCAGCACAAGATCCTGCTCGAGAAGGGCCATCGCCGCGTGAGCCCGTTCTTCATCCCGATGATGATCTCGGACATGGCGGCCGGACAGGTGTCGATCACGTTCGGGCTCAAGGGCCCGAACTTCTGCACCGTCTCGGCCTGCGCCTCGGGCGCCCATGCCATCGGCGAATCGCTGCGATTACTGCGCGCCGGCGACGCCGACATCATCCTCGCGGGAGGCGCCGAAGCGACGATCACACCCATGGCGATCGCCGGCTTCGGCAACATGCGCGCACTGTCCACCCGAAACGACGATCCCCAGCGTGCGAGCCGTCCGTTCGATGTCGGACGAGACGGGTTCGTGATCGGCGAGGGCGCCGGCATGCTCGTCCTGGAGACGGAGGCCCACGCGAAGGCGCGCGGCGCCACCCTCCTCTGCGAGCTCGCCGGCTACGGGGCCTCGGGCGATGCCTACCACATGACCGCTCCCTGCGTGGACGGCGAGGGCGCGGCGCGCGCCATGAAGCGCGCGCTCGCCGATGCCGCCATGCAGCCGGGCGAGGTGGGATACATCAACGCCCATGGCACCTCCACGCCGGCCGGGGACCCCATCGAGGTGACCGCGGTGAAGTCGGTCTTCTGTGACCACGCGCGGCGCTTGTGGATGGGTTCCACCAAGTCCATGACCGGACACCTGCTCGGCGCGGCTGGCGGCCTCGAGGCCGTCATCTGTGCGCTCGCCCTGCAGCGGGGGATCGTGCCACCCACCATCAATCTCGAAACACCGGATCCCCAATGCGATATCGACCTGGTTCCGAACACGGCCCGGAACGCGAAACTCAAGGCCGTGATGTCGAACTCTTTCGGGTTCGGCGGTCACAACGTGTCACTGGTGATGAGGGCAACTTCGTAAGGGCGCGCAACCGCCGGCGCGGCGGTCGCGGTCGCCGGCGCATCCGCCCGGCGGCGCCAGCCCCGCCGCCCAGCCAACGCCCGTCGTTCTGGAGCTGGCTGAAGGGGCTGTTCTCCCGTCCCGCCGAGACCTCGCGCGAGCTTCTGCTCGGCGCCCAGGAGCAGCGGGTGCTGGCGGAGTTCTGCCGCCAGTACGGCCTGCCATTCAAGGACCTCACGCTGCTGAAGCTCGCGCTCACGCACCGCTCCTACCTGAGCGTCACCGGCCAGGGCCCGCGCGAGTCGAACGAACGGCTCGAGTTCCTCGGCGACTCCGTGCTGGGGCTCGTGACCAGCGAGTTCCTCTACCGGCGGCACCCCGACGAGCACGAGGGCCAGCTCACGAAGACCAAGTCGCTGCTGGTCTCGAAGGCGATCCTGTCGCGCCGCGCGCTGCGCATCGGCCTCGGCCGGTTCGTGCTCATGAGCCACTCGGAAGTGGAATCGGGCGGCCGCCAGCGGCTGTCGATCCTCGCCGACGCGTTCGAGTCGGTGATCGGCGCGGTCTACCTGGATCAGGGCTTCGAGCCGGCGCGCGAGTTCATCCACAAGCACCTGCTCGCCGAGTCCGACGCCATCACCTCGGACAAGCGGCACACCAACTACAAGAGCCACCTTCAGGAATACGTTCAGAACGCGTTCCGCACGCACCCCGTCTACCGTATCCGCAGCGAGTACGGCCCCGACCACTCCAAGCACTTCATGGTCGAGGTGATGGTCGGCAAGCGCACGCTCGGCGAGGGCCGCGGCCACAACAAGAAGGAGGCCGAGCAGGCCGCCGCGCGCGACGCGCTGGAGAAGGTGGAACGCCTGCGGCGCAAGGTGCGCGATGATGAAGACCGCGCCGCCGAGGAGCCGGAGGAGCGGGAGGGCGATGAGCACGCGAGCGCGCCACGCCGCGAGCCATCGCCCCGCCGCGGACGCGAGCCCGCGGGGCGCGCGGCCCCCGAGCCGCGGGTCGAGTCCGAGCCGGAGTCGGAGGACGAAGGCGCCGAGAGCGGCGATGTCGCCGAGCGCGGCCGTCGTCGCCGTCGCAGCCGCCGGGGCGGGCGGTCGCGGCATGGCGAGCGGGGTTCGCGTGGGTCCGCCGAGGGCGCGTCCGCTTCCGAAGATCGCCCGCGATCGGCGCCCGATTCCGGGACCGCGTTCGACGATGACGATGAGCCGGCGCGCCCGGCGCCGCGCGCGCGCGGCGCGGAAGAGGACTTCGAGATGCCGCGGGTGGAGCTGGTCCCGAAGCCCCGACGCGAGTCGCGCTTCGTCGCGGCCGAGGAGCCATCGCCCGCGGACGACGCGGTCGAGCGCTCGCCGCTGGCCCAGTGGGAGGAGGGCGCGCCGGACTCCGAGCCCGCCGCGAGCGGACCGTTGCCGAACGCGGCTCCGCAGGGCGCCCGGCCGGATCGCGCGAGGAGCTTCGGCCGCGGCCGGCGTCGCGATGCTGCCGCGGCCGCCCCGGGTAACGCGCGCGAGCGTGGCGGTACCCCGGCCGCACCCGCGGCCGAGGACCGTCGCGTCGATGTCTTCGCGACGCCGAACCCGCCGGCCGAGGCCGCCGCTCCGCCGGAGCCGGTCGCGACCGGGCCCTCCGCGGCCCCGCACCCGCCCGTCGTGGATGTCACGGCGGACGAGGGGAGCGACGCCGAGAGCGACCGCGAGCGCGAGACGCGGATCGACGAGATGGAACGGGCGCTCGAGAGCTTCGGGCGCCGGCGCACGCCCGACTACGGCCGCCGCGGTCGGCGCCGTTGATCGCGCGCCCGCATCGCGACGCCCCCGGCCGGAGGCGCGCGCGCGCCGGCGTCCAGGCGCTCGCGTTGGGCGTAGTGCTCGCGCTCGCCGCGCTCCCCGCAACGGCCGCGCCTGCACCGAAGCCGGCCAAGCGCCCCGCAGCGCCACCCAAGAGCGCACCCGCGCCGCCCACGAAGACGACGGCCGCGGCCGCGGACACGCTGGGCGGTCGCTACCCGAGCGAGGAGGCGATGCGGTTCTACCTCGACGCACGGCTGCTCGAGCAGTCAGGCCAGCTCACGGAGGCGCTCGGGCAGTACTACCGCGCGCTGTCGCTCGATCCGCGCTCGGTGGACCTGCTCGTGCACATCAGCCAGGTCTGCGCGCAGATCGGCGACGCCGGCCGTTCGCTGGAGTTCGCGGAGCGGGCGCTGGCCCGCAACCCGGACGACTGGCGGGCGCTGTGGCTCCAGGGCGCGGCGCGCTTCAGCACCGGCCACACGAGCGAGGCGCTCGCGCCGCTCGAGCGCGCGTGCCAGATCGACTCGACGCAGGTCGAGGTGCTGCGCACCACGGCGCGCGTGGCCGAGTCCCTGGGCCGCACCGCCGAGGCCGAACAGGCGTGGCGGCGGCTCGTGTGGGCGGACGACGACGACGGCGAGGCATGGTTCCAGGTGGCCGCGGCCCAGGCGCGTCGCGGCGACTTCAAGGGTGCGGAGGCGTCGCTCGAGCGCGCGGTGGATCTCAACCCGACGCGCCCCGGCATCATGTTCCTCCAGGGATGGGTGAAGGAGAACCTCGGCGACGAGGCGGGCGCGATCGAGCTCTACAAGAACCACCTCGAGGTGCACACGGACGACGCCGGCACGCGCCGGCGGCTGGTGTCGCTGTACGCGCGCGCGCAGCGCTACGCGGAGGCGTACGACCAGGCGCGGCGCGTGACCGCCGCGGTGCCCGACGATCCCGAGGCGTTGCAGGTCGAAGCCGACCTGGCGCTCAAGCTCAAGAAGAACGCCG
>DATLUU010000453.1:0-2966 GCA_035577885.1 Verrucomicrobiia bacterium | reverse complement strand
CGTGGGCTCGGCGGCCTCCGACTTCTTGAGCACGTCGTCCAGCTCGGCCCAGCGTTCCTGGTAGGCGTAGAGCGCGGCCAGGCACTGCCAGCCGCCCGTTCGCCAGGGCTCGGCCTGAACCGCGGCGAGCGCCAGCTTCTCGGAGGTGGCCGGATCGCGCCACGGCTGCAGGAGCCAGAACGCGAGCGCCACCTCGGCGCGCGGGCTCACCGGCTGCACCGCCGCCGCCTGGCGGTAGCACTCGGCGGCGCGCACGCTGTCCTTGTCCTTGCCGCTCATCGCCACCTCGGCGCGCTTGAGCCACCCGGACACGGGGTCCGCCTTCACCATGCGGTCGACGTACTCGACCGATTTCTTCTTGTCGCCGCCCATGATGCCGGGCGCGAAGCGGTAGAAGTCGGACGAGATCTCGAGCGCGTCGATGTGGTTGGGGTCGATCGCCAGCGCCGCCTCGGACGCCTTCTTCATCTTGCCGGCGAGGCCCGCCTGGCGGAACACGCTCGCGTCGCGCGCCTCGCGGCCGTAGTACTCGGCCAGCGCATACTGGGCGTCGGCGCTCTTCGGGTCCGCCGCGACGGCGGCGTTCGCCAGCTTGAGCGCTGCGTCCGTGTCGCCCTGCTCGGCGCGGATGCGCGCCAGCAGCGCGCCCGCCTCGGCATCCTTCGCATTCGCCGCCAGTCGCTGCTCGCACTCGGCGGCCGCCTTCCGCAGGTAGCCGTGGTCGAAGAGCTGCTTCACATCCGCGGCGGCGACCGGCACCGCGGCGAGCAGGGCGCCCGCGAACAACGTCAACGTCCAGACGCGCAGGTGTGTCATCGGTGACTCCATCGGGGAGCGTTTGACTGGGGAGCGATCAATCACGGCGCAGCGCCTCGACCGGATCCAGCCGGCTCGCGCGCCATGCCGGCGCCGCCAGCGCCAGCAGCGCCGCGGCCACGAGCAGGAGCAGCACGCCGGAGAGCGCGAACGGATCCGGTCGCACCACGCCGAACAACGTCGCGGTCATGACCGCGCCCAGCGACACGGCGAGCGGCAGGCCGATGGCGAAGCCGGCCATCACCAGCCGCCAGCCCTCGCTGAGCACGAGCGCGAGGATGTCCTCGCGTCGCGCCCCGAGCGCCATGCGCACGCCGAACTCGGGCGAGCGCTGGGCAACGTGGAAGGCGATGAGCGCATTGAGCCCGATCGCGGCGAGCAGCAATGCGAAGGCGCCGAGCCACGACATCACCTGTGCGCCCAGGTGCACGCCCGACGTCTGCTCGGCCAGGTATTCCTCGAGCGGGATCATGCGCTGCGCGGGCACCAGCGGGTCGAGCGCCGCGAGCGCGCGGCGCGCGGGCGCGCCGAGCAGGCTGGGATCGCGGCCGGCTTGCGCCCGGAGGATCACCTGCATGGTGGACGCTCCCCACTGCGCGTCGGGCAGGTAGAGCATGTTCGCGATGTCGCGCTCGTACCAGTTGCGCTTCACGTCCTTCACCACGCCCACGACCGTGACCGCGCGCGAGTCGATGGTGAGCCGGCGGCCGATCGGGTCGAGCCCCGGCCAGGCGCGCCGCGCCAGCGACTCGTTCACCAGGGCCACGTCCGGGGCACCGTGGTCGTCCGACGGAGCGGGCGCGCGACCGCGGAGCACGGGCAGCCTGAGCACGTCGAAGGTCCGCGGCGTGACCACGCGGGGCGACGCCCGAAGCGCACGGTCGGCGGCGCCCACGCCGCCCTCGGGCGTGACCGGCAGCGTGCCCATGCTCCCGGACGAGGGCAGCCGGTTGATCATCGCCGCGCCCTCCACGCCCGGCAGCGCCGCGAGCCGCTCGAGCAGGCGGTCATGGTAGGCGACGCGCGTGGCGTCGTCGGCGTAGGCCGGCTTCCGCAGCGTGACCTGGAACGTGAGCACGCCCTGCGGCTCGAAGCCGAGCGAGGTGCCGCCGAGCCGGCGGAAACCGTCGACCATGAGCACGCCGCCCACGAGCAGCGCGAGCGACAACGCCACCTCGACGATCACGAGTGCGGCGCGCGAGCGCGCGTGCACCGAGCCCAGCGTTCCCGGGCCGCTGCCGCGCAGCGCCAGGGCCGCGGGTGCGCGTCCGGCGTGCAGCGCGGGCACCCAGCCGAACGCGACACCGGTGACGAGCGTCACCGAGATCACGACCAGGAGCAGCGTGCCGTCGACGCCGATGGCGCTCCAGCCGGGGATGAAACGTGTGACCGTGGGCGGGACGCTCAGCCGCATCATGTTCACGGTGGCGGCCGCGACCCACCACGCGATCAGCCCGCCGGCGCCGGTGAGGATCAGGCTCTCGACCATGCTCTGGCGCGAGAGCCGCGCGGGCGTGGCGCCGATCGCGGCGCGCAGCGCCCACTCGCGGCGCCGTGCCGCGCCGCGCGCGAGCTGGAGCCCGGCCAGGTTCGCCGCGACCACGAGCAGCGTGAGCAGCACCGCCGCCGAAGCCACCTTTTCGAACGTGGGTGAGATCGGGTCCTGGATGCCCTGGGCGATGGGCTCGAGCTCGAGCGCGAGATCCGACTCGGTGGCCGGGAACCGCGCCGTCTCGCCGCGGGCGATCGCCGCGAGCTCCGTGCGCGCCGAGGCCGCGCTCGCGCCGTGGCGCAGGCGGGCGACCCCCAGGAGCGGACGGTCGTCGCGCGGCGCGTCGGGCGCGAGCACCAGCGGCCGCCACGCGTCGGCGCCGACCGGCAGCTCGCCCTCGGCCGGCACCACGCCCACGATCAGCGTCGGCGTGCCGTCCAGGCGCACCGTGCGGCCCACGATCGAGGCCCCGGCTTCGGTGTGCGCGCGCGCGAAGCGCTCGGAGACCATCGCCACCGCGGGTGCGCCCACGATCGCATCGCTGGCGTTGAGGTCACGCCCCGCCCGCGGCCGCACGCCCAGCGCTGCGAACAGCCCCGGCGTGGCGCGCGCCGCCCCCACGTACTCCGAGCCGTCGCGTCCCTCCAGCACCGCGTCG
>DATLUU010000452.1:0-9025 GCA_035577885.1 Verrucomicrobiia bacterium | reverse complement strand
CGAAGTGCTGCATCCACTTGAAGCTCTCCCACTGCGTGCGCACCTCGGCGTCGGTGACCACGATCGAGTCGCGGACGAAGCGCTGGTAGACGGCGTTCGCGAGCGAGCGCTGGCGCGTCTCGCGCAGCGCCAGGCGATCCTCGAACGCCTGCGGGCGGTTGAGCGCGAGCGCGGTCATGCCCAGCACGTCCTTGTGGAGGATCGAGTTCAAGAACTGCACGCGGCCGGCGCTGTCGGGCGCGGGGCGGTACTCGGGGTACGACGTGAACCACTTCGCCACGTAGTCGCCCACCGTGTGCACGCGCGGACCCACGCGCAGCAGCCACACCGAGTCGGGCAGGAACTGCCCGGTGTCGGGCACGTCGTTGATCCAGCCCTTGAGCTTGGGGCTCGTGAACTTGCCCGGGACGGGCTTGTTCGGATCCACGGGCTTGACGGCGCCCTCCGCCGGTCGGTGAGGCGGCTGCGCCTGCGCGAGCAGGGGCAGAAGGAGACACGCTGCCAGCGCGAGCACGGCAGGCAGGGGCAGGGCACGGCGCTTCATTCGGGGTCCTCGGGAGCGTGCGGGGGTCGGGGGCAAGGGAAATCGCGGCAACGAGCGTAGGAGCCGCGCGCGCGGGGCGTCAAGATTGGGCGGCCCGCTCCGCCGCGAGTTGACGGCCTGCTGACCGGGGCGGTGCGGGATGCTGCACGGCTCAAGGATGGTGAAGGCGGCGTCTCAGGAACTCCTGCCCCACGCGCACCGCGTCGCGGCTCATGAACGGCCGGCTGCCCTGGCGGCCGATCCGCGACTCGATGAAGAGCTGCTGGTCGCTGCGCGCGTTCGCGAACGCCTGCGCCGACGCCGAGTCCGGTGCGCTCGCCTCGTTGGTCTGCAGCACCAGCACCGGGACGGGGACCTTCGTCGCCACGATCAGCGGCGAGCGCGCGCGCCAGCCGGCGCTGTCGCTCCCGGCGTCACGTACGTACTTCCGGCGGGCGTCGGCGGGGAGCGCGCGATAGGCCGCCCAGGCATCGTACGCCGCGTCCTGCGCGATCACCGCCTGCAGCTCGGGGTGCTTGACCGCGGCCAGGAGCGCCGTGGTGGCGCCATCGTCCACGCCCCAGATGCCGATGCGCTTCGGATCCACGCTCGGGTCCTTTGCCAGCCGCGCGATCGCGGCGTCCACGGCCGCGACGCTCGCCGGGCCGGCCTCGTCGGCGCGGCCGCCCGAGCGACCGGCGCCGGGCAGGCTCACGACCGCCACCGTGTTGCCGATCGCCACCAGGGACACGAACTGGCGCATGCACGCGCGCGCGCTCACGCCGGCCGGCGGCACGTAGAGGAGCCCGGGCGCCGGACGGGCCGAGGTGTCGGCCGACATCACCACCACGTCCACGACGTCGCGGCCCGACTTGAGCAGCTCGCGCGGGTACTTGTCGAACAGGTAGTTGCCGGCAACGGTGACGCGCGCGGTGGAGTGGTAGACGTTCTTCTGCCCGTCGTGCGTGACCAGCCGGAACACGATCGTGCCGCGCTCGAAGTCGGCGGGCGAGGTCCACGTCATGCCCGTGGTCTCGCCGGCGCTCGCGGGGGCGATCACGGCGACGAGCCCCATCAGCGCCTGCACCCCGGTGCGTGGCCCCGGCGTCGAGTCGGGGTCGTCGCTCCGCCACTCCATCGTCAGGCTGTCGGCGTAGAGGCCATAGCCGGCCTTGTTCTGGATCACGAGCCCGGCATGCCAGTTGCCGGTCTCGTCGGCATAGAGCGTGTCCGGATCGATGCTGAACACGGGCGGCGTGCCCGGCGTCGCGCCGGCGTCGGCGGCGTGCGCGCGCGCGGCGAGCAGCAGTACTGCGAGCGCGAGCACGCTCGGCGCGGACATCCCTGGGCGCGGCCTGGGTCTCGTCGAGGTCATGGGTTTGGACACCGAGTCTATCCGTGTTTCGGCGGAGTGGACAAGACAATGGCGCGCAAAGCCGCGTCGTTCTTCTGCACGCGGGCCGCGGCCTTGAGCTGGTCGAGCAGCGCGCGGATCCTGCGCTCGCTCTCGGCCTCGAGCCATGCCTGCTGCACGGCGTCGCGCACGTCCGCGAACGGCTGCGCCTTCTTCGGCTCCACCGAGAGCACCTTGAAGATGCGGAACGCGCCGCCGATCCGGTCCGGCCCGCCCACGCCGCCGGCGCCGATCGCGAGCGTGCGCGCGTAGAGCGCGCTGTCGCTCGCCGCGGTCACCATCTGCGTGTAGTTGGTGCCCGCGCGCTGCGCCTGGAACGCCAGGCTCTCGGCGTTCCCGGCGTAGGCGAACACGCGCGCCAGGCTCTCGGCGGCGACGCTGTCGGCGATCATCAGCGTCACCAGCACGTTGCGTGCGGGCTGGTCGAAGTCGCGCGCGTGGGCCTTGTGGTAGCGCTTGAGCGTCAGCGAGTCGGTGGGGATCTTCATCACCACCGCCTGCTGGAGGTAGCTGTTCACCGCGTGGTATTCGACGCGGTCGGCGAGCACGGCCGCCACCTCGGCGCGCTCCGCGAGCGCGGGATCCGCGGCGGCCTTCCGCACCGTGCGCTCGAAGAGCCCGTTCTCGACCATGTCGCGGACGCCGTCGGCGTCCTTGATGCGCGGCCGGTAGATGGGCGAGAGCCGGCGATAGTCCTGGAGCAGGTCGCTCACGCGATACTCGCCGGCCGACGAGCGCGCGAGCACGCGCTGGGTGTCGGCGGGTGCCACCTCGGGCACGCGGCCGAGGATCTTCATCTGCGTGGCCGTCGACATGGTGTCGCTGGGCTGCGGCAGCTCGGCGAACGCCGAGCCCACCTTCCGCACCACGGCATCGTCGTAGACGGGCTTCAACTCGGTCATCAGGCTCTCTCGCGCCGCCTTCCCCAGCGCTTCCTCGTCCAGGTCCGGCTGGCCGGCGGCCCGGCGCCGGTCCTCCACGGCCGTGAGCCGGTCGGAGAGCGCCGCCCGGAGCAGCGTGTTGTCGCGCTCGAAGCGGTACCGGGAGGAGTCCGCCGGCAGCCACGGCAGCCCGGCCTTGACGGCATGGGCGGCCAGTACGCGCTGCTCCAGCACCAGGTCCAGAAACCGATCGCGGTCGGCCGGTGTAAGTGAATCGGGGTTGCCGCCGAGGAGCCGTACGGCGCGCTTGAACCGGCGCACGGTGACGTCCTCGCGGTCGTCGATCCGCATCAGTACCGAGTCGGGAAGCGGGTGTACCGGCTTGGGTGCCGCCGGAGCCTTCGCCGCCGGCTTGGGCGTTGCGGGGGCGGCCTTCTGGGCGCTCGCCGGGCTTCCGGCGGCGAAGGCCCGGAGGGGCAGGCCGAGCAGCACGATCGACAGGGCGCCGCGCAGGCAGGCGCGGAGCGGTCCCGGGGTGGTCTGGAGGGTGCGCATGGGCGGTTGCGACCAGGGTGTGCGGGTGTGGAGCGGCGAGCGGAACAGTCTAGCGGGTTCGGCGAGCGGGCGCAGCACCACGGGTGCGCGCGAGATCGTGGGGCGCGGGTTGCCGCGGCCCGGTGCGCTCCCTAGACTCATCGCTCTCATGCCACGCGTCCGAAGCTCCGCCCGAGCCGCGCTGTCAGGAGCGTTGCTGGTGGGCCTCGCGGGGTTCTCGGCGAACGCCCGGGCCGCGCCCCTGCGGCTCGTCTCCAGTGACGCCAAGGGCGTCACCATCCAGGTCACGGTGGGCGCCTGGACGCTCAGCGCGCCCGGGCCCGACGGCCGCGTGCGGGTGAATGCGCTCCCCGGCGGCTACGTGCTCGGCGAGCCCGGCCGGCCGCAGCTGCCCGCGTTCGCGACCACGCTCGCGATCCCGCCCGACGCGCGGCCCAGCGCGCGCGTGATCGCCAGCGAGGGCGCCCAGTCGCGGGACGGCGTGCGGCTCGCGGTCTCCGGCAAGCCGGTGTTCCGCGAGGATCCGGACGGCAAGCTCGGCCTCCAGCCCGGCATCGACGCCGTGGCCCCGATCAGCGACGGCGTGTGGCCGCCGTCCTCGGTCCAGCTCGCGGCGCCGTTCGGCTTCCGCGGCCGGCGCTTCGTCCAACTCGAGGTACGCCCGTTCCGATACGACGAGTCGGGCGCGCGCGTCAGCTCGCCGCTCACGCTCACCGTGCGCGTCGACTTCAACCGCCCCGCCACCTCGACAGCGGTGCTCTCCGACGTGGCCGCGCGCGACCCGCAGATGGACGCGGCGATCCAGGACAACGTCTTGAACTGGGACCAGGGCGCGGGCTGGCGCTCGACGCCCCCGCTCGAGTACCGCCGCCCCGGCCGCACGCTGCTCGGCGGCGGGCCGCGCGGGTCGACCGCGGCGCTCGCCTTCGACGAGGGCCAGCCCGAGGTGCGCGTGAAGCTGGACGAGAGCGCGCTCTACAAGCTGTCGTTCGACGATCTCTCGGCGAACGGCTATCCGGGCAACGTGCCGGTGGGCGAGGTGAGCGTGCACCGCCACGAGTTCCTCGAGGGCGCCTCGCCGCCCTACGGCACCGTGGAGCTGCCGTGCGAGGTGGTGGACGCCAACGGCAACGGCACCTTCGACAGCGGCGACGCGGTGTGGGTGTGGGTGGAGAACTGGGCGGAGCGCTCGCAGGTGACGCAGATCCAGCGCTACTGGGGCGACGCGGAGGTGGTGTTCGTGACCCAGAAGCCGGGCGGTGGACTGCGCGTGGCGCAGCGCTCGGGCTGGAACAACCTCGGGCTCACCCCGATCGCCAGCTTCCCGTGGCGGCGCCACTTCGAGAAGGACATCGCCAACATCATGCAGTTCATCTCGTCCAACGAGGACACGAGCATCGGCCTCTGGCACTGGACGGGGCAGGCGTTGTACTTCGAGCGGCCCGACACCATGCGCATCGACATCAACGACATCGACACCACGCACGCCGCCTCGTTCACCACGCGCTGGGTGGGCCGCAACACCGAGACCCACATCATGTGGGCGGCGGTCCGGAACGGCCTCGGCCAGGTCACGACGCTGGCCGACTCCACGACCGCGAACTGGTTCGGCAAGCAGCCCAAGGTGGTCAATATCACGCTCCCCGGCAGCGTGCTCACCGAGGGCAACGGCAACTTCTTCCGCCAGTGGGGCAAGAACTCGACGCTGCCGCCGGACCCGCAGACGAACTACATCAGCTTCGCCGGCCTCGACTGGTTCGAGGTGGAGTACTGGCGGCGGTACCGCGCCATCCAGGAGTACGTGCGCTTCAACACCGCCGACGCCACGGGCGACGTCGGTGGCAACGTGCAGATGCACGTGGACGGCTTCAGCGGCGATTCGCTGCGCGTGTACGACGTCACCGATCCCGAGCAGCCGGTGCGCGTGAACGTCCTCGGCCACGTGGTCAACGTCGCCGGCGTGCGCTCGTTCGACTTCCAGGACGTGGTCACGCCGGGCGTGCGCCGCCAGTACGTTGCCGCGTGCCAGAACCCGGCGAACCCGCTCCAGGGCGCGCGCGTGCCGCCGCCCTCGGCCTACGGCGCGGTGACCCGGCGGAACCTGTGGTCGGCCTCGACCGGCGACTACCTGCTCGTCGTGCCCGAGGCGTTCCAGTCCACGGTGGCGCCGCTCACGGCGCTGCGCAGCTCGCAGGGCCTGTCCGTGCTCGAGGCCCCGATCGAGAGCATCTACGACGAGTTCAACGGCGGCCGTCACTCCGGGGCCGCGATCGAGCGGTTCACCAAATTCGCGTATGCGCACTGGAACTCGCGCTTCCTGATGCTCGTCGGCGACGGCACGCTCGATCCCAAGCAGACCCAGCCGGGCTCGAGCATCGACTGGATCCCGGTCCTGCCCACGCCGGCGCCGGTGACCACGGGCGATGGGTTCGAGATCTCGCCCAGCGACAACCGCTACGGGTTCATCACCGGCAGCACGGACCCGGTCTCCAGCCTCGACTCGAACCGTGTCGTGCCCGAGTTGATGGTGGGCCGGCTGCCCGTGAACACGGTGGCCGAGGCCACGAACCTGATCACGAAGATCGTCAACTACGAGAACGTGCAGGCGGGCGATACGTGGCGTAAGAACGTGCTGCTGAACGCCGACGACGCGTACTCGAGCGCGACGACGTTCGGCGAGGGCCAGCTCACGTCGGGCTACTGCCATCGCCCCTTCGAAGAGAACTTCGTCGGCATCGACAACGCGATGAAGGGCTACATCGAGAGCGACTCCGGCGTGGCCGGGATGAACGTGGAGGAGTTCAACCTGCGTTTCTACCTGGCCAACGAGCGCTGGTACCTGGACACCACGGCGAGCGGTGATACCTGCCGCGGTGTGCCCGGAGAACCGAGCGACCAGGCCCGCGCCGAGACGCAGCAGCACTGCCACGCCGGCGTGACGCCGATCCTGATCGGCAAGCTCAACTCGGGCCAGCTGATCTGGAACTATCAGGGCCACGCGAACGAGGCCGTGCTCACGCACGAGGACATGTTCGTGAACCTGGGCTTGAGCTCGGGCGACGAGCTGCGGCTCGCGAACGACAACAAGCCGTTCATCTTCACCGCGTTCTCGTGCCACGCGAACATGTTCGCGCGTCCGGGGCAGCAGACGGCGAACGCCGGTCCGTGCCTGGGCGAGGACCTGCTCTACCAGCCCAACGGCCGCGGCGCCGTGGCCAGCTGGGCCTCGGCGAGCTTCGAGGTGGTGCCGAACGACACCATCAACCACATCAACATCGAGTTGATGCGCAGCCTGTTCGTGAACCCGCCGCGCGACGAGTTCCTGGGTGCGGATGACCGCGGCTCGCGCGTGCTCATGGGCGAGTGCGTGCTCTCGGCGCTGTTCCGCTACCTCGGCACGCGCCAGAGCTTTTCCTCCGAGCGCGGCCTGAGCATCAGCTACACGCTGCTCGGCGACCCGGCCACGCGAATCTCCATCGGCCGGCCGCTGGGCCAGGTGTTCGCGAACCAGCTCCCGGTGACGAGCGGCACGCCGATCCGGCTCCATACGCCCGGCGACACGCTGCGGATCGATGCCGACGTGGTCTCCAACGTGCGCATCGACAGCCTGGCCCTCTACGTGAACACCGGAGGCGGCGACGTGGTCGTGCCCACGACCGACTACACGGTGACCCCGCCGCTGCCCGACACGGCGGCCGGGAGCACGTTCGGCGGCCGGCACTTCAAGCTCGTCTACCTCACGCATCCCGCGCCGCTGAGCCAGGACTTTGCCATCGTGGCGCGCGACCGCTACGGGCTCGTCCAGCGCACCGACATCACGCTCCAGCTGGACGCGGTGCTGCGTTCGGGCGGGACGCCGATCCACGACAACGACGAGGTGCCCGCGAGCGCCGCGCTGTCGCTGCTCGTGCTCTCGCCGGCACCGGTCACGGACCCGCTCAACCAGATCTCGCTCAAGCTGAACGGCACCCCGGTGGCGTTCGCCGCCGCGGCGAACCCGGGCGATGCGTCGGGCCGTGAGTGGATCCTCAGCTGGACGCACCCGGACTACCCGATCGACAGCTACGTGCTGACGATGACCGTCCAGGGCGGCGGCACGGTGACGCGCACCTTCCGCGTCACCGCCAGCGCCTCGAAGCTCGCGCTCCAGAACCTGTTCCCGTTCCCCAACCCATTCGACACGGACGGCACGCGGTTCTCGTTCGTGCTGCTCGGCACCGAGAACGCGAACCTCAAGATCCACGTGTTCACGCAGGCCGGGAAGTCGATCTACGTGGGCGTGGTGCGGGACCTGACGCCGGGCTATCACCAGATCGCCTGGGACGGCCACGATACCGAGGGTGCCGAGCTGGCGAACGGCGTCTACTTCTACCGGGTGAGCGTCACGTCCGCGGGCGGCCAGACGACCGAGCAGCTCGGGAAGCTCGTGAAGCTGCGCAAGCCGCACCACGAGACCGAGACCACGGTGCCGTAGCGACTTTTGGTAGGCTGCGCGACCTCGGAGCCGCCGAGTGCTCCACGGAGTCCACGTCGGGTAGGCCACGCCCGGAGGTCGTCGTGAAGCTCTTCCGCAACGCACTACCGCTGCTCTTCTGCGCCGCGGCATGGTCCGCTCCTCTCGCCGCTCCGGCGCCGGCGCCGAATGCGGCGGTGCTCCGCGACATCGCCGCCGCCGAGGACAGCCGCGACTGGGCCAGCGGGAAGCTCGCCTCGGCGCTCCGGCACGCGGATCCGGCGGTGCGCTCGCGCGCCGTGCTCGCGGTGGGGCGGCTCCAGGACACGCTGAGCATCCCGGCGCTGCTGCCGCTGCTCGCGGACAAGGTGGCGAGCGTTCGCTCCGAGGCGGCGTTCGCGCTGGGGCAGATCGGGCACAAGTCGGCGCGCGCGGCGCTCGAGAAGGCGCTCGACGATCCCGACGCCGGGGTCAAGGACAACGCTGCCGAAGCCCTGGGCAAGCTGGGCGACAAGGCGGCGACCGCGAAGCTCCTGCCACTGCTACGCACCGGCACGTCCACGCGCAAGCAGCGCGTGTGCGAGTCGCTGTGGCGGCTCGCGGACACCTCCGCGACCGGTGCCCTCATCGCGAGCTGCAATGAAAAAGACCCGGCCGTGCGCTGGCGCGCGGTCTACGCGCTCGAGAAGCTGGTGATTCCCGCGCGCGTCGTGCCGGTGGTGACGCCGCTCCTGCGCGACCCGGACCCGCTCGTGCGTGCGCACGCCGCGCGTACGCTCGGCCGCGAGAAGTCGCCGCTCGCCACCACCGCGCTCATGGCCGCGCTCGACGACGGCGATGTCCCCGTGGTGGTGAACGCCGTGCGCGCGCTGCAGTCGATCGGCGACGCCTCGGTCCCTGGCCTCGCGGCGCGCCTCACCCGGCTCCTCGCGCACCGCGATCCGTATGTGCGCGCCACCGCGGCCACCGCGCTCGCCGACAGCTTCGTCTGGGTCAGCTCCGGCGCCGACTCGCTGGCACTGCGTTCCGCCCTGGTGCACGGCTTTGACGACGCCGACTTCGCCACCCGCGGCGCCTGCGGCCGCGCGCTCATCGTGCGGCTCCACCGCTCGGGGCTGGAGCTGGCGCGCGGGCTCTTCGCCGACACCTCGGCCTACACCCGCAACGCGGTCATGGACGCGCTCCGCACGCTGCGCGCG
>DATLUU010000451.1:0-4169 GCA_035577885.1 Verrucomicrobiia bacterium | reverse complement strand
GCGACCAGCAGCAGGTCGACGTTCCGCCACACGCAGAACACCTGGCCCTGCGGGAACACCTCCAGGAACGAGTGCAGCAGCGTGGCGAACGTCTCCGGCGACAGCTCGTAGGGCTGGAGCCACTGGCAGAACACGCCGTCGGGCGAGAGCCGCGCGCGCACGCGCCGGTAGAAGTCCACGGTGAAGAGGTTGTTGACGCCCGCGATCCAGGGATTGGAGGGTTCGGAGACGATCAGCCCATATCGGTCCTGTCCGTACATCAGAAGGGTGCGCGCATCGCCAAGGATGAGTCGCGATCGTGGATCATCTAGAGGATCTTCACCCTTGGCGTGAAACCAGCGCGACGCGGCGATGACGCCGGGCTCCAGCTCGACGATGTCGGTCTTCCCCGCGCCACCCGCGAGCACCGAGGCGGCGGTCATGCCCGAGCCGTGGCCGATCACCAGCGCGCGCGCGCCCGAGTCGGCGAGCGCCGCGGGCACGAGCCCGAGGAGCACCTGCGTCTCCATGTCGAGCGTGCTGGCGTCCACCTTGCCGCCCACGCGCAGCCACAGCTCGCGGCTCTCGGCGTCGGTGCAGAGGATGACCGAGGCGTTGATGCCCTCGTGGTAGTAGAGCACGCGGTCGCCCTGCGTCGCGCGCCGCACCGCGTCGGGGGCGCCGGCGGCGAACGCGTTCACCTTCACCGCCTGCGACGGCCGGTACACGCCCGCCGTCATCAGCGTCGGGTCCCACGCGGGCGCGATGACCACGAAGAGCACCGTGGCGAAGGCGCCGAGCCCGCCCGCGATGAGCGGGATGCCTTTCAACTCCTTGCGCCGCCACGCCAGTGCCAGCGCCACGACGCCGATCGCGCCCGCCAACGCCACGCCCGTGAGGTGTGTGCCCTGGACGCCGAGCCTGGGCACGAGGACGAACCCGGCGACGAGCGAGCCGGCGATCGTGCCCGCGGTGTTGACCGCGTAGGCGAGACCCGTGGCGTGGCCGCCGTCGCGGCTCTGGAGCAGGCGCGTCGCCACCGGGAATACCGCGCCGAGGACGATGCATGGCACGCCGATCAGCAGCGCCACGACTCCCACCTCCGAGAGCAGCAGCCCGCGCCAGTCGCCGCCCGCGTGCGTCCCCATGTCGAGCATGCGCTGCGGCAGCCCGGGGAACGCCTGGATCGCGAGCGCCGCCGCGGCAGCGAGTATCAGCTGGAGCGCGCCGAAGCTCGCGAGGTTGCCGAGGCGAAGCAGTCGCGGTCCGACGAGCGCCGAGCCGATCGCGATCCCGAGGAGGTAGACGCCGAGCACGGCGGAGAACGAGTAGACCGAGGAGCCGAACACCAGGCCGAAGAGCCGCACCCACGCCATCTGGAACGCGAGCGCGCCGAAGCCCGAGAGCGCGAACAGCACCGCCGTCACCCGGCGCGTGCCGGCATCGAGCGGGGCGGGGGGCAGCGTGGGCGCGCTGGCCGCGGGCTTCTCGCTCGCGCTCGCGCGCCCGCCCGAACTCCACGCCAGCGCCGCCACGCCGACGTTGAGTAACGCGGCCACCAGCGTCGTACCGGTGAGCCCGAGCCCCGGCAGCAGCACGAAGCCGGCGGCGAGCGAGCCCGCCACCGCGCCGAGCGTGTTGAGCGCGTAGAGCCGCGCCAGGCCCGCGCCCACGAGGTCGTGCTCGACGTGCGCCACGAGCACGGGGAGCGTGGCGCCCATCAGCGCCGCGGGCGGCAGCAGCGCGAGCATCACCAGCACGAGCCGCGCGCTCGCGAACGCAGCGGTCTCGCCGCCGAACGCGCGGTAGAACTGGCCGATCACCGGATCGCTCGCGCGCAGCGCGGGCAGGATCGCGAGCCCGAGGAGCCCCACGCCCAGCTCCAGCGCCGCATACGTGCGCGCACCGGACCCGCGGCGCGAGAGCGGCACGCCGAGGAGTCGCGCCCCCAGCGCCAGCCCCAGCAGGAACGACGCCACCACCGCCGCCACCGCGTGGAGCGAGCTGCCGAGCAGGTAGGCGAGCTCCTTGGACCACACGATCTCGTAGAGCAGCCCGGCGGCGCCGGAGCAGAAGAAGCACAGCGCCGCCCAGGCCGGGAGCGCGCTCGCGCGAGATCGCGGATGCTCCCTGGGCTGCGCTGCCGGCTTCTCCGCCACGGTCACACCTTCCGGAACACGGCCGAGCCCCAGGTGTCGGGCAGCTCGATCACGTGCTCGGGCTTCCCGGCGAGGAACTCGGTGAGTGCCCGCCGGCAGGCCTGGTTGGACTCGGGGCTGTTGTAGTCGTGGACGAAGCAGTAGCCGCCGCTCGCGAGCCGCGGGTAGAAGAACTCGAGCCCGGCGAGCGTGGGTGCATAGACGTCGAGGTCCAGCAGCACGAACGCGAAGCGGCTGTTCTCGAGGCCCGCCGTGGTGTCGGGGAAATAGCCGGGGTGGATGATCGCGTTCGCCGCGGCGCCGAGGGCGCGGCGCACCGTGGCCTCGCTCGTGGCCTGGAAGCGCTCATCGGCGGCGTTCTCGGGCTCGCGGTCGGCTCGAGCGAAGCCCTGGAACGTGTCGAACAGGTGGAGCGTGCGGCCGGGCGCGCAGGCGGCGAGGAAGCGGCTCGTGGCGCCGCGGTAAACACCCACCTCTGCGAACTCGCCGGCGATGCCCTCGCGCTCGAGCGTGCGCACAGCGAGCGCCAGGCTCGCATAGCGCGCCGGGTCGCCCGAGTCGCGGACGAGCTTGGCGATCGCCTCGGGATAGGACGGGAAGCGTACCGACTCGTGGTCGGGGAACAGCCGATGGCGCACGCGCCTCGCGGCGACGAGGAGCCCCATGCGGTCGAGCCAGAGCGCGGCGCGCGAGCTCATGCGGGGGATGTCTCGGGACGAGTGGACACGGCCACGCCACGATAGTGGGGCATGGCGGAATCCGCTACCTACGCGCCGTCCGCCTCGCCCGAGGGCACCAGGTCGAAGTCGCCTGCGAGCACGCGCTCGAAGCGGCCCGTGCGCCAACCTCGCACGGCATCGCGCACGAGCGGCGACGGCGTGCCGCGGTAGCGGCGCACGATCGCCGGCACGGGCGTGGGCGCCGCCGCGAGCGCTTCGGCGGCCTGGCGGGTCAGCTCCGCCTCGCCGCCGCGCGCGGGCACGGGGGGCTGCGCCAGCACGCGCACGCGCACGCTCGCGCGCTTGATGCCGCCCTCGGCCGCGCTCCCCCACTCGAGCACGTGCAGGCCGTTTTCCTGCATGAGCACGACGTAGGACGAGAACCCTGCGATCGCCAGCCAGACCGTGTCGCCAGAATGGCGCGTGCTCGGCTTGAGCACCGCGATGCGCATGCCGCGCTGGCGCGCCCAGGCCTCGTACATGGCGGCGATCCGGCGCGCGAAGTCCTGGTCGCCCGAGCGATCCGGCCCGTCGGGACCGGCCTGCACGTAGACGAACGCGTCGCGCGGCCCCGTGGTCATGGCCTCGTCGGCGGCGGCCTCCAGCAGCAGCATCTGCTGCGCGAGGCGCGACACCATGTTCCGCGGCCACACCTCGCGCTGCGCGGCGCCGTCGCGGTCGAGCCGTGCGAGGAGCGAACGCGCCGAGCGCGCGCCGGCCTCGATCCGGTCCATGTACTCGGCGCGGCCCAGCACCTCGAAGCGGTCGCTCCGCTGCCAGAAGCCCTCGGTCGCGGGCATCGCCAGCCAGCGCGCCTTCGTCTCCGTCCACTCGGCGCCGTCGATGCGGGCGCCGAAGCGCTCGAGGCTCGCGCGCAGCTCGCTCATCTCGGCGGCGGTGCCGTGGGCGTCCCAGGCGATGGCGCGCAGGTCGGCGCCGGGCCGTGCGGCGGCCGCGGGCATCACGGTGGCGATGCTGGGCGGCGCGTCGGGATCCACGAACTCCACCGCGAGCGCGTCGCCGTCGGTGCGCACGAACAGGAACTGGTCGCCCTCGGGCACGCGGCGCTCGACGATGGTGCGCGCGAGCGGGGCGAGCAGGTGGCGCTCGAGGCTGCGCTTCAAGGGCCGCGCACCGAGGTCGGTGGTGAAGCCGCGATCGAGGAGGAAGTCGAGTGCGCCCTCCTCGATCTCCACCGCCCACTCGCGGCGGCGCAGGCCGCGGCGCGCGGAGGCGTCCGCGATCTCCTTCAACAGGATCTTCCGCATCACCTCGCGCGTGAACGGGCGGAACACCACCACGCGGTCGAGCC
>DATLUU010000450.1:0-14176 GCA_035577885.1 Verrucomicrobiia bacterium | reverse complement strand
CAACGTCGCCGGCTTCGTGCTCGGCTATGCCGGGTTCCTGCTCGACAAGGTGGACGGCGAGGTGGCGAGGCTCCGCGG
This sequence comes from Verrucomicrobiia bacterium, assembly GCA_035577885.1. Classification (GTDB taxonomy): domain Bacteria; phylum Eisenbacteria; class RBG-16-71-46; order RBG-16-71-46; family RBG-16-71-46; genus JAIOPA01. The sequence continues at coordinate 14,098 of DATLUU010000450.1, read as the reverse complement.
GCGCTCGACGATGCGCGGCATCCTGCTCGATCGCCTGCACCATCGCCTGGTCGAGCCGGCGCTGCTGCTTGCGGTGGCCTGGCACGAGTTCCACTTCACCGCCTCCTGGCTCGTGCTCGCGGCCGGCTTCGCCGCGGCCTGGCTCGGCAGCGTGATCGACGAGAACCAGCACTTGGCACCCGTCATCCTCTTGAAGCACCTGCGCCAGGGAGGAGATCCGCCCGCGGCGAGCGGGCTCGTGCGCGCGGGGGCATCCGCTCCGGATGCGCTCGCACGGCTCCACCGTGCGCTCCGGCCGCTCAAGGCCGCGCGCACGGTCGCGCTGTCGCTCCCGATCGCGGCGGTGACGTACGCGCTCGAACGGCTCGTCGGCCGTCCCGTGCCGGCGTGGTGGCTCGAGCTGGGCGCACTCGCACTGGGTGCTTTCCTGCTCGTCCAGATCGCCTGGTACTGGCGCGAGGGACTCGAGCTCGAAGCCGGCGAGGCCGCCGACATCCTCCACAGGTCGCTCATCAAGGCTCCTGGCGAAGCACGCGCTTCTCGCCGCCGCATCGTGAGCTCGCTGTTCGCGGCCGCGGTGTTGTCGGCGCTCTCCGCCCGTCACGCGGCGGCGGACGCGGACACGGTCTACGTCGACATCGCGAACGCGAGCTGCTCACCGGCCGCCGCCGGGACGGCAGCCGAACCGTTCTGCAGCATCACGGGCGCGATCAATGCGTGGCACGCGCCCGGTACCGTGATCCTGGTGCGGCCGGGGACCTATCGCGAGCAGGTGACGGTGCCCGCCTCGGGCCTTCCGGACCAGCCGATCACGCTCCTTGCAGCTCCCGAGGAAGGTCACCCGGTGGTGATCGACGGCGCGGATGATTACGGAAAGGAGGGGCTATGGACGCCGGCGGGGGACAGCGCCTGGCTCGCGAGGAGCGTCACCTGGATCCCGCACCAGGTGCGCGCGCACGGCGCGCGGCTCAAGCCGTGGACGGGCGTGGTCGGCTCGCTGCCCACGAACAGCTGGAAGTACGTGCTGGGCCTGGGGCTCTACGTGAACGTGGGCGCGGACCCGGCGACACAGGACGTGCGCGTCGGCCGCCGCCGCTACGGCATCTACCTGCCGAACCGCGAGTACGTCCGCGTCGAGGGCTTCACCATCCTCGAGCCCGACGATCGCGGCATCCAGCTGAACGCCGGGTCGAACCACGTCGAGATCGTGGGCAACGTCGTGCGCTGGGCGAACGAGATCGGCATCCAGGCCGTCGGCACCAGCACCTCGCGGATCGCGGGCAACGACGTCTCCGAGTGCAACAACCACGGCATCTCCCTGACCTCGGGCAGCACCGGCTGCGTCGTCGAGCTGAACGAGTCCTCGTACAACGTCGACCCCGCCCAGAGGCGCGCGAACGGCCTCTACCTGTTCGACTGCCCCGCGAACGTCGTGCGTGCGAACCGCTGGCACCACAATCAGGACTCCGGCGAGCAGATCGGATCGGGCTCGAACGACGTGCTCTCGATCCAGAACGTGTCCTGGGCGAACGGCGACCACGGCTTCGACCACCTGCACGCCACCGGGAGCGTCACCGTGGGCGACGTCGCCTACGGCAATTACAAGGATGGCTTCTCGTTCGAGGGCAACTCCAGCGGCTGCACGCTCCACGACTGCATCGCGATCGAGAACGGCCTGACCACGAACGAGGCGGACCTGTGGGTGGACGACGACTCCATGCTCGGCTTCGACTCCGACGACAACATCTTCTGGAACTCGACCGACCAGCCGCCGATCAAGCGCGGCCTGAGCCGGTTCGCGAGCGTGTCGTCGTGGACCGACACCACCGGGCACGATCTCAGGAGCCTGCAGCGGGATCCGTTCTTCGTCGACCCCGTGAACGGCGACTTCCACTTGAAGGAGGGCTCGCCCGCGATCGACGCCGCGAACTCGGGCGTGCCGCAGTGGCCGCCGTCCGACGCCTCCGGCGCGGCGCGCGCCGACGATCCCGGGACCCCCGACACGGGAACCGGCTTCCTGTCCTATGCCGATCGCGGCGCCTACGAGTACCAGCCGCCGGTGACGACCGCCGTTGGCGATCCCCGCCCGCGGCGAGAGGGCGAGCTCTCGATCCGGCCCAATCCCATGAGCTCAGCGGCGGAGCTGGAGTTCGGCACGCTGCGAGGCGGCCCGCTCACCGTCGCCGTGTACGACCTCGGCGGGCGGTGCGTGCGTACGCTGCGCGCGGGTGCCATCGCCGCGCCGGGCGCCCAGCGCATGACGCTGGACGCCCGCGGCGACGACGGACGGCGGCTCGGGGCGGGCGTCTACTTCGTCCGCGTACAGGGACCCGACGGCGAGCGCTCGCGCCGGCTGTTGCTGCTGCATTGAGTCACTGCAGCAGCACGATGCGCGACGCGGTCTGGCCGCCGCCCTGGGAGAGCGTGAGCCAGTAGGTGCCGGGCCGGATCGACGCACCCGCGCCGAACGCGGCGTCGAACCGCCCGGCGCCGGGTGCACCGAGCGCCTGCGCGAGCACGCAGCGGCCGGCGACGTCCACGAGCTCGAGCTTCGCCGGCCCGTCTTGCGGAAGCGCGAACGTGACGTGGAGCGGCAGGCTCGCGGGGTTCGGCCAGATGCGTGCCAGTGCGAGCGCGGCGGCCGCCGGCTGGCGCGGGTCGGTCGCGGTGCTGCTGCCGCTGCCGGTCATGATCACGTAGTCCTTGATCACGCTCGAAGAGCCGCAGCCGGTGCCGCAGTCCTGCGCCCAGTTGCTCGCGAACGCGACCATGCTGCCGTCCGGGGACGGCGCGGGATGAGCCTCGCAGCGATAGCAGCCGCTGAACGCCGTGTGGGAGTGGACGAAGCGCTGGCATGCGAGGCTGCCGTCCATCTTCACCGCGATGATCTCGTCGCTGAACCGCTTGCCGGACTCCTCGTAGTGGCTCACGAACGCCCAGCCGGGCAGACGGATGTTGCGGGTCGAGACGTGGTGGGGATAGGCCTCGTTGTCCGGGCTCGTGAGCGGCGTGATCGCGCCGTCCGAGAGCCGCACCATCATCACGTATCCGATCGCCTTCCCGCCGATCGTCGCGCCGTGGTTGCCGCAGTGCTCCTGTCCGATCATGACGTCTGCGTTGTTGTCGAATGGGTTCAGGGCGAAATCGGCATGCCCGACGTCGTAGATGAAGCCGGCGGCGGCGGTGCCCGAGCAGCGCGGCGACGCGCCCGCCTCGGCGTGGGGGGACAGCGCCAGCGTGGTGGGGTTGATGTCGAACACGCGCGGGTGGTCGCCGTCGTAGTTCACCACCGCGTACCTGCCCGAGGCGGAGCTCGAGACCCAGTCGATCGCGCAGCCACCCGAGAGGCCGCACGACGAGATGTCCACCGCCGGACCGATGCGCCGGTTCGGGTAGGGGGCCAACGGCGGCTGCGGATCCATGTCGACCACGAACATGCGCGTCGAGCTCCCCAGCACCACGTAGCGCCCGTCGACGGAGGCGTTGCCCTCGCCGGTGCCGAAGCCGTCCACGGCGAACGGCAGCGTCCACGTGCGCGTCTTCTGGCCGGTCTGCGCGTTGACCCACGACAGCTCGGTCCCGGAGCTGTTCACGTTGATCATCTCGCGCGCGTGCGACAGGGACGGGTGCCAGCGGAAGTCCCAGAGTCCGGCGCTCGAGGGCACGCCGAAGAGCGGCGCGAACGTGCGGCCATCGAGGATCAGCTGCGTTGTCGTGCCGCCACGGTTCTCGATGGAGTAGAGCGCGCCGTCGGCGCTCCACGGCTCGTCCTTCGAGTAGTGGTGCCGCGTGTCGCTGCCCCAGGTGCCGGGGGCCGGCGAGGTGGAAGTGCCCGGATCGGACGCGATGCGCATGAGCCTGGTGTTGAACGTGGGGTCGGTGAACGTCTTCAGGTACGCCGGCTTGCTCGTCGCCGGGACGCTGTAGACGGCCGAGGCATTCGTGACCACGGTCGGCGATGCCACGGGCTGCGATTGCGCGTGCGCCGGTGTCGCCGACGACACGACGGCCAGTACGGCGAGCACGCCAGCGAGTCGATGGCCCGGGCGCGGGATGGCTTGGGCTGCGTGGGACACGGTCATCCTCCTTCGCGGGGAGCGCACGCTGGGTCGCTTGCGGGAGGAGGAGTTGAGGCGCGGGCCCTTTGCGCCCGCGTTGAGCAATGTCGTGCGGGCCCCGTGGCGGGGCCCGCGTCGTCGAACGGCGCGCGCGGGCCCCTGGGGTCCTCGCATGTGCAACGCGTCAGCGGACGAAGATCACCTTGGTGACCACGCCGCGGCCGGCCTGGGAGAGGTGCAGCCAGAACACGCCGGGGCCGGGAAGCCCGGCGAGCGACATCGTCGCCTCGTGCCGCCCCGGCGAGAGCGAGCCCAGCTCGTTGTGCAGCCAGCGGCGGCCGGCCACGTCCACGAGCTCGAACGTCGCGGGCGCGTCCGAAGCCAGCGAGAACTCGACGTGCAGCGGTGACGACGCGGGATTCGGCCCCACGCGCGTCAGCGCCAGCGCGGTGCTCGCGACCGGCGTCGGCGCGTCCGTCGTGACGTCGGTGCCGATCACGAACGAGTCGATGACGTCGCCCGAGGAGCAGGAGACATCGTTGGTGCCGCCGCCCGAGGGCCCGCACAGCATGTCGCCGTGGATCGACGTGGATGTGAAACTCAGGCGCAGCGCGCCCAGGTGGAAGGCGCGGAACGCCGACCACGACGGCTGCGAGCACGTGAGCCACAGGCAGCTTCCGTCCTCCTCGAGCGACGAGCCGCCGGTGCCCACGGTGAGGTGCACGACGCCGCCCTGCGCCTTCGTGCGCTCGTAGTCGTGGCTGTGGCCGTTCAGGTTCAAGACGTACTTGCTGTGCCCGGCGCCGAGCGCGTCCATGTAGCTCTTGAGCGTGCCGTCGCCGGGGTGGTGCCCGCTCGAGTAGGCGGGGCGGTGGCCGAACGTGATGATGAAGCGGATCGCCGGGTCGGCCTGGGCGGCGTCCATGATCGTCTTCGCTTTCGTGTTCCAGTCCGCCCAGGCGCCCGAGAACGGCTCGGGGTAGGCGATGAAGCGCGCGTTGCCCGCGTCGAACCAGTACCAGTCCTCGCCCGGTCCGCCGGCGGAGGGCGCGCCCGGCGAGGTCTGCGGGTTGGGGAGCGCGAACCGGCCTTTGTAGTTGCGGAAGTCGTCCGTGGACGCGTCCCACTCGTGGTTGCCCCACGCCGGCATGTACGCCGCGTCCTGCGACCACTTCATGACGTTGTTGAAGTGGTTGTCCACGGCGGCCTGGCCGTGGGCGTTGCCGTACGTGAGGTCGCCCACCGCGAGCACGAACGACGGCGCACCCTGCGCGATCAGCTTCTGCACCGCGCCCACGTTCGAGTAGCTCGCGGTGTCGCCGATGTCGCCCTCCACGTACACGGTGAATTTCGTGCCCGCCGCCGGCAGGGTGTGGAACGTGTGGTCGGGGCCGCCGTCCAGCGAGTAGTGGTAGGTCACGCCTGGCGCGAGCCCGGTGATGCGGGCCTCGCGGAACGGGCCCGACGACGAGAACGGCAGCGGCGTCGGCGTCGCCCCCGTGACCGTGGACCCGTAGGCAGTGGTGGTTCCGTAGCGGAGCGTGGTGCCCGAGCCGCGCCAGTCGAAGGCGACCGACGTGGTGCCGAGCATCGTCCAGTGGATCTCATCGGCCGCCCGGGCGGGCGGGGCGAGGACAGCACATGCGGCGAGCAATGCGAGGGCAAGCTTCGTGCGCACGAGTACCTCATGGGTGTCATGGCCGCGCCCTCGCGTGGGGGGAAGGGGGCGCCTTTTGTGGGACGACGTGGTGGAGCGACCGTTCGTCCGGGCTCTGGGCAGGGAAGGAGTTGCTTAGCCCGTTGCTTGTCGAATGTGCAATCGACACAGAGTCGAATCAAGACCTGAGTCTGACCTGAGGTCGAACATGCAGCGCATCTCAGGTGTTGTCCTTACGTACGTGCACGTTACGGGGCGCTGCGCGCCATCTCGCGGGTAAGTGACCGACTCGCCGGGCTTCTCCTGCGCCCGGGCGGCGGCCACCAGGCAGCAGGAGAGCGCGACGAGCGCGTGCGGCGGCAGCTGGATGCGACGAATGCGAGGAACCGGCACGAGGAAGTCTTCCGGATGCGCACCGGCCCGGCGCGCGCGGGACGCACGGCGGAGCGGGTGGTGTTGGGTGATCGGGGGACCGGCGCTGCGGGTCACCGACGGCGGTGAAACGGCCGCGCCAGCACGGCTCGGCTGGCGGTGAAGGGAAGCGCGGCGACCGGTGTCCGGGGCTCTGGGCCGGGAGTGTGGTTGCTGCAGCCCTCGCGTGTGTCGAATGTGCAATCGACAATCGCTCCGGTCAAGGCCCCAATCTGACCTCAGGGGATCGCTGTGTTCTCACGTCAGGTTTCGCTGCGCGCGCGTGTAGGTCAGGAGCGTACGTGCGCGTCAGGCGGCTGCGGTGAGCATTCGGGCACGAGCGGTGTGGCGTCAGGAGATACGCAACCTGACCCGCGTCACGACGAAGTCGCGCAGCGTGCTTCGCCAGCGCGCTCTCCGACGCGTCCCGGCGTGAGAGTGTCGTTGAACTGCGTCGGGTAAACTGATACTCGTTGCAGTTGAAGTCCGCAGCACGATCCGCGTACGAAGGGTGCCTTGGGGCCCGTTCACTAAGCGCGGTCGGGTCCGCTGCGGATGCAGGAAAACCCTGATTGCACGACCCAGCCGCCCACGGCGCGGGTGCGTGCCCGGCGAGAATCCCAAGGCCGCCGTTCGGGAATGCACGTCGCCTCGTGGCGCTCGAGAAGGAAGAGTGCCATGACGGATCTCCAGACCGTCTCCACCGACAACAAGACCACGATCGACACGACCGGCACGCTCACGCGCGAGCTGGTCGCCCACCTGCGCGAGAATCGCACCGGGCTGCGCGAAGAGTGGTTGCGGCGCATCTTCGAGACCGAGCTGCTCACGGCCATGACCCGCGAGGAGGTGTTCGCGGAGGCGACGTCGGTCTACGACAGCTACGTCGAGGCGCTGGAGACGCGCACGCTGGAAGCGCTCCAGTCTTACGCGCAGAACCTCTCCGAGCGCATCATCCCGCGCGGCGTCGAGACCCACGAGGTCGTCGGCATCGTGCTGCTGCTGCGCGACGTGCTCGCGCGCTCGCTGTTTGCGAAGTACCACGCCAACTTCAAGCTCCTGAACGCCGTGCTCGATGCCTACGAGCCCGCCGCGAACTCCATCGCGATCACCGTCGCCGTGGGCTTCGTGCAGCAGCGCGAGCGCATCATCCGCGAGCAGCAGGAGGCGATCCGCGAGCTCTCCACGCCGGTGCTCCAGGTGCGCGAGCGGCTGCTGATCCTGCCCATCATCGGCGTCATCGACCCGCACCGCGCACGGCAGCTCACCGAGCAGTTGCTGCGCGGGATCCGCGCCACGCGCGCGAAGGTCGTGGTCATCGACATCACCGGCGTGGCGGCGATGGACGCCAGCGTCGCGAACCACCTCGTGCAGACGGTCGAGGCGGCACGCCTGCTCGGCGCCATGGTCATCGTCACCGGACTGTCCCCGGAGATCGCGCAGACGCTGGTCAACATCGGCGTCGATCTCGGCAAGATGAACACGGTGGGCGATCTGCAGGGAGGCATCGAGGAAGCGGAACGGCTGCTGGGATACAAGGTGGTGCTGAGCGCTGAGCCCGCCAGAGAGGGATGAACGGATGCAGGTACCGATTCTCAAGCAGGGCCCGCACCTGATCGCCACGGTGCAATCGGCGCTCACGGATGCGGACCTGGTTCAGTTGCGTGACGCGATCGTGGAGCAGGTGGGGCGCACCCGTGCCCGCGGCGTGATCATCGACGTGACCGCGCTCGACGTCGTGGATTCGTTCGCCACGGCGACGATGCGTGACATCGCGCAGATGATCCGGCTGCGCGGCGCACGCACGGTCATCGTCGGCATCCAGCCGGAGGTTGCGTTCGCCATGGTGCAGATGGGGCTCACGCTCGAGGGCGTGACCACGACGCTCGACCTCGAGGAGGCGATCGAGCACCTGGGCGAGCGCCAAAACGGAAAGGTGGCGCGGTGAGGGACGAAGCGGTTGCGACCGAGGCGCGGGTCGTGGTCGAGACCGACCGGGACATCGTGTCCGCACGACAGCAGGGACGCGTCATGGCCGCGCAGCTGGGTTTCTCCCCGGGCTCGGCCACGCTCATCGCCACCGCGATCTCGGAGCTGGCGCGCAACATCCTCCTCTACGCCAGCCGCGGCGAGGTGACGATGCGCACGATCGAGAACAACGGCAGCAAGGGGATCACGGTCGAGGCGCGCGACGACGGTCCCGGCATCCCGCAGCCGCAGCGCGCGCTCGAGGACGGGTTCTCGACCTCGGGGCGCCTGGGGCTCGGCCTCCCGGGCGTGAAGCGGCTGATGGACGAGTTCCGACTGGAGACGGCGCCCGGCCGGGGCACCGTCATCGTGGTGCACAAATGGGTCCGCTGAAGCTCGGCGAGGTGGAGTGGGCCGCCGCGTCCCGACCGGTGGCGGCCGGCAGCGAGATCGGTGATGCCTACATGGTGCGCTCCGTGGAGCACGGCGTGCTGATCGCCGTGGTGGACGGGCTCGGGCACGGGCCCGAAGCGACGCTGGCGGCGCAGCGCGCCATTCACACGCTCGAGCGCTCGACGCAGACGCTGCCCTCGGCGCTGGCGAGCGAGTGCCATCGTGCGCTGCAGGCCACGCGCGGCGTGGTCATGGGCATCGCCTACGTGGACGTGCTGGTGGATGCGCTCACCTGGATCGGGGTCGGCGACGTGCGCGCGGTGCTGCAGCGCGCCGAGCCCGCGGGCCCGTCGCGGTCCGAGGCGCTGTTCACACACAACGGCGTCATCGGCCGCACGCTGCCGCCGTTGCGACCGGTGATGCGATCGCTGCTGGTCGGGGACACCGTGATCGTCGCCACCGACGGGATCCGCGGTGGGTTCCTGCCCGAACCGCGGGGGAACGGGACCCCGGAACGTATCGCGAACGACCTGCTCCAGCGCTTCGCAGTGCCGACCGACGACGCGCTCGTGCTGGTGGCGCGCTATCGAGGAGGCGCCGTATGAGCGTCACGGCGATCGGGCTCGACGTCCGCCTCGCCGACGCACTCCGCGGACACCTGGAGCGCGGCGACGAGCAGACGCTCCACGAGGCCTACGAGATCGCGCGCCGGGCGGTGGAGGAGGGCCTCGGGCTCGTGGACATGGCGTCGATGCTGCTGCGGGCGTGGCGCAGCGCGGGAGCGTCGCGTGCGGCGCAGGCGTTCGCGGGCTCGTCGCCGGCCGACCCGCAGGCCGGAGGCTGGCAGGCGTCCGACGCGCTCGAGCGATTCGAGGCGTTCGCGCTCGAGTGCTTTTCGCCGTTCGAGATGGAGTACCGCGGCGCGCGCGACGCCACGCTCGCCCTGCGCCGCATCAACGAGCGCGGCGAGGAGAACGTGCGCCGCATCGCCTACGAGCTGCACGACACCGCGGGCCAGCTGCTCGCCACCGTGCACTTCGCGCTCGACGCCGCCGAGCGCCGCCTCGGACCCGCCTCCGGCAACGCGCTGGTGCCGGTGCGCACGCGGCTCGAGGAGGTCGAGCTGGAGCTGCGGCGGCTCTCGCACGAGTTGCGGCCGACGCTGCTCGATCACCTCGGGCTGGTCCCCGCGCTGCGCGAGCTCGCCCAGGGCGTGAGCAAGCGCTCGGGGCTCGCGATCCAGGTACACGATGCGACGAACGGACGGCTGCCGGCGACGGTGGAGACCGCGCTCTACCGCATCACGCAGGAGGCGTTCACGAACGCCACCCGCCACTCGCGCGCGACGCGCGTCGAGGTGCGGGTCGCGCACGAGCTCTCGGGGGTGCACTGCACGATCACGGACAACGGTGTGGGCTTCGAGCGAGTCACGCTCGAGGGCTCGCGCCCAGGACCCGGCCTCGGGTTGGCCGGCATGGCCGAGCGGCTGTCTCCGCTAGGGGGATCGCTGCGAATCGAGACCTCACCCGGTCGCGGAGTGAGATTGGACATCCACATTCCACTGGAGGGTAGCCATGCCAATAAGGATCTTGCTGGCGGATGATCACCTGGTGGTCCGGGAGGGCCTGAGGTCACTCCTCGAGGTCGCCGGGTTCAAGGTCGTGGGCGAGGCACGCGATGGACGCGAAGCGCTGAAGCTCGCGCGCATGCTCGAGCCCGAAGTGACGGTGATGGACATCGGCATGCCCGGCTTGAACGGCGTGGACGCCTGCCGCGAGCTGCTGCGCGAAGTGCCGGAGATGCGCATCATCGTGCTCACCGTTCACGGTGAGGACGCCTACGTCATCGAGGCCCTGCGCTCGGGCGCGCGGGGCTACGTGCTGAAGACCCAGGCGGGCTCCGACCTCGTGCGCGCGATCGGCGAGGTCACGCAGGGGCGCATCTACCTGTCGCCGAGCGTGTCGAGCGCGGTCGTGCAGGCGTTCCTCGCGGGCTCGACGAGCCCCGCCGACCCGCTCACGCCGCGCGAGCGCGAGGTGCTGCAGCTCGTGGCCGAGGGCCGCTCGACGAAGGAGGTGGCGGGCATCCTCGGCGTGAGCGTCAAGACCGCGGAGACGCACCGCACGCGGTTGATGACCAAGCTCGACATCCACCACACGGCGGGCCTGGTTCACTACGCCATCCGTCGCGGACTGATCCGCGTCTGATGGTCCGCGGATCTTCAGTGATTCACCGGAGCCGCGACTGCGGGACTTCCACGAGCGGAAGTCCGACCTCCCCGATGGGAGCGCAGTCGCGCGCCTCCTAGCATGTCGATCATCGCGTTCGTGAGAGCGGACGCGTGCACCGGACGGAGCCAGGGAAGTGCTGCGCGTCCGACCGGCGCAGGAGATCGCGGATCCAGGGTGTGGCGCGGCCGACGGCCGCGCACCATCCTCCGCATCTCCGGAGGGAAACGAGCGGTCGGACTGGTGCCCGGGCGTGTCTCCGCAACCGACCCATCGCGGCGGATCAGCGGAAGAGACTCACGATTCCCGGGCGGAATGGCCGGGCTACGCCCGAATCGCCGGCCCGTGCCGCTCGTGATTGTTGCACGCGGCCGTTGGGCCCTCCCCTGAGGGCCCGCGGCCGCGGGCGAGGTGTGCGGCGCATACGATCGTCGGCACGTCGACCCTGCGGCCGGGCGACGCGTCGGCCCGTGTGCGCCGCTTCATTTCGAAGGCCGCTGCTGCGTCCGATCGCCGGGTGAGATCACGATCTGCCCGCGCCACAGCGCGGGGAACACCCGGAACGCGCGCAGGCGGCCCGGGCGCCACAGCGCCGAGACCACCTCGAGCACGAGCCACGCCCCGTACGCCCAGCACATCACCACGCGCGAGTCGGGCACCGCGAACTGGACCACCCAGAACAGCAGCAGCCCGAGCGCCTCGTACGCCTGGAAGTTGAAGTTCGAGAGCAGCACCACGCCCAGCGCGCCCTGCAGCAGCGTCAGCAGCAGCTCGATGCGGTGCTCGGCCATGGGCACGTCGGCGGGCGCCCCGAGCGAGATCGAGTAGACGATCGGGATCATGGCCGCGAGCACGGTCCACTGGTTGATGTTGCTCGAGGCCATGTTCATGAGCGCCATGCCCGCCTTGCCGCGGCTCCGCGCCCAGTAGGACGTGGTCACGAACTCGGGGAACTCGGAGAGGAACGGCGCCACCCACTGCACGAACACGAACTGCGACACGCCGAGCGTGGTCGCGAGCCCGATCATGCTCTCGAGGAACGGGTGGGCGGTGAAGTAGAGCATCAGGCCGCCGACGACGAACAGCGCGATCACCGTGAGCGGGCGCCACGGGGAGGGCAGGCCGAGGACGAGGCGCGGCACCACGCCGGTGTCCTCGATCTCCTCGTGCTGCTTGGGCGGGATGCGCTGGAGGACGAACAGGTAGGTGGCGTAGATGAGCAGCAGCACGCCCGCGTCCACGAGCCCGAGCGAGCCCTTCCACACGATCCAGGCGAAGTAGGCGAGCGCGGGGGTGAGGCCCACCACCTCCACCGCGTGCTCCGCGTCCAGCTCGATCGGGCGCCAGAACGGCCGCTCGCCGCGCGCGCGCCGCGACAGCGCGTACACCACCCAGATCATGGGCCAGCCGAGGCCGGTCAGCAGCCGCAGCGCGCCGGTGAAGTTCGCGGTCATGAGCGGCACGTCGCGATGCCAGGCGATGACCGCCTCGACGGCGAACTCGGGGAGCACCTGGATCCACGCCAGCAGCGCCAGCGCCAGGCCCTGGGAGATGTAGAACTGCGCGCATTCGGCGCCCCAGGCGACGATGAACGCGCTCGTCAGGATACTCGGGAACGTCCACAGCGCCGACAGCGCGGTGCGGCGCACTTCCTCGGGGGGGAGTCCGTCTCCGATCATGATTCCCTTCGGGTCCGGCGGAGCCTCGGGTGCAAAGCGCGAGTCCAGCCGATAGTCTCCGCGCCCCATGACAGCGTCAAGATTGCGAGCGCGCGCACCCGGGGCGTCGCGGACCTCCCGGGTCCGCACGCCGCGGGAGCGCACGCGCGCGGCGGCGACCCGCGCGCTGTGCGCGTTCGTGGCGACGATGTCACGTGGCGATGGCGAGGCCGCGGCTGCGGCACTCGGGAGCGCACGGCGCGCGGGGAGCACGCGCCGCGCGGCGGAGGAGGCAGCGCTCATGCTCATGCTCTACGCCGGCTTCCCGGGCGCGCTCGAAGGACTGCGCGCGCTCAACGCGTCGTGGCCGGGGCGGGCGCGGCGCACGCGCGAGGGCACGCCCGCATCGTGGGGGAGACGTGGCCTCGCGCTCTGCCGGCGCGTCTACGGCCCCGCGATCGCGCGGCTGCTGCCGGCGGTGCGCGCGCTCCATCCCGATCTCGAGGTGTGGATGGTGGAGCACGGCTACGGTCGGGTGCTGGCGCGGCCCGGGCTCGGCGCGCGCGAGCGCGAGCTGGTCACCGTCTCCGCGCTCGCGGCGCTCGGCTGGGAGCGCCAGCTCGTGAGCCACGTGCTCGGCGCCGCGAGGCTGGGTGCGAGTGCCGCCGACGTGCGCGAGGCGCTGGCGATCGGCGCCCAGGCCGGTGGGGAGCGGGAGCGGGTGGTCGTTGCTCGCACATTAGAACGCTTGGCGAACACGCCGAGACCGCGCGGCACGCTCCCGCCGAGCCCGCGCAGGACGCGACCGCCGAGACCGCGCGGGACGCGACCGCCGAGCCGAAGGCGAGGCGTTGCAAAAAGAGCCCCGCGGCGCTGACCGGCATCCAAAGCCGGCCGGACTTTGACCCTTGCCCGCCTGCCACATACGATGAGGGTTCGTATGAGCGCCCCCACGAAGAGCCGCATCTCAAAGGGCCGTCGGAACTTCGGCCGCGCATGGTACCCGGGGCAGTGTCGGTGACCGCGGTTGCGGGGCCGGTGGTCCGCGCGCGGGTGTCCGCGGGCCTCGCCGGACCCGCCGGCGGGTCGCCAGCCTCGCCGGACCAGGGGCCGCTCGCCGACCCGCTGTCACTCGACCTCCTTGCCGGTGGCCCGATCTCGCGCGAGCGGATCGCCACCTCGTGGCGCGACACCGATGCGCTGCGCGCGCTGGCGACCGCGAAGCGCGCCCCGCTCCCGGCCGCGCTCGCCGATGCGCTCGTCGAGTTCCACCGCCGGCTCGGTGCCTCGCCGGCGTCGCTCGCGAACCTCGAGCGCCTCGCCCGCGGGGAGGCGGTGGCCGCGGTCGCCGGACAGCAGCCGGGGCCGCTCGGCGGACCGCTCTACTCGCTGCACAAGACCGCGTCCACGGTGGGGCTCGCGCGCGAGGTCACGCGCCGCACCGGCGTCCCGTGCGTGCCGCTGTTCTGGACGCACACGGAAGACTCGGACTTCGCGGAGATCCGCGGCGCCACGGTGATCGACGCCCAGCTCCAATTAGTAGACCTCCAGCTTCCCGACCCTGCGCACACGGAGGGCGGGCTCGTGGGCTCGATCGCGGTGGAGCCGCTGCGCGAGCTGGGCGAGCGCGCGCTCGACACCTGGCGCGAGCTGCCGGGCCACGCGGACGTGGCCGAGCTGTGGCGCGGATCGCTCGCGCGGGCACGCGACCTGGGCGAGGCGATG
>DATLUU010000449.1:0-4637 GCA_035577885.1 Verrucomicrobiia bacterium | reverse complement strand
AGCTCGATGTACTGGAGGTACTGCTTGGTGATGTGCGCGATCGGAATGTCGTGGATGTCGATCTCGTCGCGCTTGATCAAGTGCAGCAGCAGGTCGAGCGGCCCCTCGAAGCGCGGCAGCTTGAACGTGACGCCGGGGCGCGCGGGCACGACCAGCGGTCCGCCCTCGCGCTCGCGCGCGGCGGGGCTCTCCACGGTCAGGTCGGGCGCCTGGCGGTCCGGGTCGTCCAACTCGGCCGGGCGATGGCCGCGCGAGGGCCCATCGGGCTGCGCGCCGTTCCCCTCCGGCTTCGCGCCGGACCCGGCTCCGCCCGGTGCCCGGCGCGCGCGCTTCGGCGGCTTGGGATCCTGGGGCTCTTCGCGTTCGTCGCTCATCGTGGCTCCACGATGGACTTGACGCCCATCGCGCTCCGCACCTGGTCCATGGTCTCGCGCGCCACCGCGCGAGCGCGCTCCGTGCCGTCCCGAAGCACGTCGCGCACCGCATCCTTGTCCTTCTCCCACTGCAGCCGTCGCTCGCGGATCGGCGAGAGCGCCTCGGCCATCACCTTGGCGAGGTGCTTCTTGTCCGCCACGCAGCCCAGCGTCCCCGCCCGGCAGGCGACCGCGATCGCGTCCGCCTCCGAGGCGTTGAACTTCCGGTGATACTCCCACACCACGCAGCCCGGGTGGCCGTCTTTCTCGTCCGCCTCGGGCCGGCCCGGATCGTCCTTCCGGATCTTCTTGGGGTCGGTGTAGGCCTGCATCACCTTCTTCTCCAGCTCGGCCGGCTCCTCCGCGAGCAGGATGGTGTTGCCCACGCTCTTGGACATGCGGTTCCCGTCCAGGCCGCGCAGGCGCGCGAACTGCGTGAGCTGGGCGTCGGGCTCGACGAGCACCGGCGCGCGGTCGGCGCAATAGAGGAAGTTGAAGCGTCGCGCGATCTCGCGCGTCAGCTCCACGTGCGGCACCTGGTCTTCCCCCACCGGCACGTGCGTGGCCTTGTAGAGCAGGATGTCCGCCGCCTGGAGCACCGAGTAGCCGAGATGGCCGTAGGAGATGGTCTGCTCGTCGAGGCCGAGGTCGCGGATCTGCTCTTTCAGCGTCGGGATGCGCTCGAGCCGCGCCTTGGAGACCAGCATCGACAGCAGCAGGTGCAGCTCGGCGTGCTCCTTCACCGCCGACTGCACGAAGATCACGCTCTTCTTCGGGTCGAGCCCGGCCGCGAGCCAGTCGAGGACCATGTCCCAGGTGTGCTCCTGGAGCCGGGACGTGTCCTCGTGGCCGGTGGTCAGCATGTGCCAGTCGGCCACCATGTGGAAGTTGGTCCAGCCTGCATCCTGCAGCCGGACCCAGTTCTCCAGCGCGCCCACGTAGTTGCCGAGGTGGAGCCGGCCGGTGGGTCGCATGCCGGAGAGGATGCGTCCTGTGGCACTCGGCACGGGCGATCCCTCGCGGTGGAAGTCGTGGGGAAGGCGGGCAGACTATCGGACGCTCGCAGAGCGGTCAAGACGCAGGTGCTTCAAGTGATGCTTGAAGCTCGCACCGGACCTTGCGGCGCGGTCGGTGTGCCCGCTCCCGGCTTGAGTGCCCTGAGCACGATCAGCGTCAGGTCGTCGCCGGGGCCCTTCTCGCCCGCCCAGTCGAGCACCGCGGCGACGATGTCCTGCGTCAGCTCGCGCGCGGTGTGCGTGGGATTGGCGCGCACCACCTGCTCGATGCGCGGGGGGCCGAAAAGCTCGCCGTGCTCGTCTTCGGCCTCGGAGATGCCGTCCGTGTACATCACCACCACGTCGCCGGGATGGAGCGCCACCGGCCGCTCCTCGTAGTGCGTGTCCTCGAGCACGCCCAGCGCCACGCCGCCCTCGGTCAGCTCCTCCACCGTGCCGTCGGCGCGGATCACCATCGGCGGATTGTGGCCCGCGTTGGAGAAGATGATCATGCTGTTCCGCCAGTCGAGCACGCCGTAGAACGCGGTCACGAACCGGTCGCGCTCGGTGCTCTCGTGCAGCAGCCGGTTCACCTTCCGCATCACGGCGCGGATCGCGAACTCGTTGCGGATCTCGGCGAGCAGGCTCATGCGGAACCCGGCCATGAGGAGCCCCGCCGGGATGCCCTTGCCGCTCACGTCGGCGATCGCGAGCCCCAGCCGCGTGTCGGAGACGGTGATGAAGTCGTAGTAGTCGCCGCCGACCTTGTCATGCGAGATCGACGTGCCCGCGAGGTCGAAGCCGGGCACGCGCGGCGCCGAGGCGGGCAGGAACGAGCGCTGGATGTCGCGCGCGATCGCCAGGTCGCGCTCGAGCCGGCGCTGCTCGACGCGGGCGCGGGCCGTGCGCGCACGTTCCACCGCCAGCGCCGCCTGCGCCGCGAACGCGAGCAGCAGCTCCAAGTGGCCCTCGTGGTAGAGGTCCTCGTGGTCGCTCTCGAGGTTGAACACGCCGATGACGCGGCCCTCGACCATCAACGGCGCCGCGATCTCGCTGCGCGTGCCGAGGCGCGCGGCGACGTAGCGCGGGTCGCGACGCACGTCGGGCACGATCACCGGCTGGCCGCTCTTCGCCACCCAGCCCACGATCCCCTGCCCGATCTGCAGGTCGAACGCCGACTCGGAGCCCTCCGGGTAGCCGTGCTTGCTCACCAGCTCCAGCGTCCGCGTGCCGCGCGAGACCAGGTAGATCGCCGCGGCGTCGTAGTCGATCACCTGCCGGAGCGAGGCGAAGATGGCCTCGACGACGTCCTCCAGCTCGAACGGCGCCGAGAGCGCGCGCGAGATGTCGAGCAGCACGTCCTTCTCCAGCGCCCGCCGCTCGATCTCCTGGGAGAGCAGGGCGTAGTCGAGCGCGAACGCCACGCCCTCGGCGGCCACCTCCAGCCGGTCGAAGTCGGCGGACGTGAACGCGCCGCCGTGGCGGCCGAGGCACTCGATGGCGGCAAAGGCCTCCGTGGATCCAGGCTTGGTCCGCGTGCTCCGGAACAGGGGCACGACGAGCGCGGAGCGCTCCCGATCGGTATCGCCCACGAGCCCGGCCGGGCGCGGCTCGCCGGCCGCGAGGCGCAGGGACTCGCCGGTCCTCAGCACCCAGCCCACGAGCCCCTCGGACCGGTTGCGGCGCAGCTCCCGGGGCGCGCCCTCGGTGAACTCCCACGCCACGATGCGCCGGCCGCCGCTCCTTACCACCCAGATCCGGACCGTGTCGCAGTCCACGAGCTTCCGGCACTGCTTGGAGGCCGCGCGCAGCAAGTCGCGGAAGCGCTCGGGCCCGGCGATACCGTCCGGTCCGATCAGCGACTGGACGGAGATGCGGGGCAGCGAGGCCTCGGGGGGCGGACCGGCCTGCGGCGGGGAGCCGGGAGCGTTCTCTGGGGGCACGCTCGCCAAGCTAGCAAGGTTCCCTGACCGCGACCAGCGCGGCCGGCGCGGCGCACGAGCCTTTGTCATCCACCGGACGCGGCGAGGGCTCAATCGCCTCCGTCCGCCGGCCGATAACCCCTGCGAATCGTTCCAACACACCCCACGGAGCCCTTGCCATGGCCTCGGGTCACAAG
This sequence comes from Verrucomicrobiia bacterium, assembly GCA_035577885.1. Taxonomy (GTDB): domain Bacteria; phylum Eisenbacteria; class RBG-16-71-46; order RBG-16-71-46; family RBG-16-71-46; genus JAIOPA01. The sequence continues at coordinate 1,110 of DATLUU010000449.1, read as the reverse complement.
CGTCTGGGCGAACTGCTGGTCGAAGCGAAGCTGCTCTCGCAGGAGCAGGTCGACCGCGCCATCGCCGAGCAGAAGAAATCGGGGCAGCTTCTCGGCGCGACGATGATCGCCATGAAGCTGATCACCGAGCACGACCTGATGGGCCTGCTCCAGCGCCAGCTCGGCCTGCCGCTCGTGGACCTCGAGACGCTCCCCGTGGACGAGGCGGCACTCGCCAAGGTGAAAGAGGACTTCGCGCGCAAGTATCTCGCGCTGCCCGTCGAGATCGAGGGCCGCAAGACGCTCGTCGTCGCCATGTCGGACCCCTTGAACGTCGCCGCCCTGGAAGACCTGCGCTTCCACGCCGGCATGTTCATCAGGCCCGTGCTCGCCTCCCCGACCCAGGTGCTGGAGGCGATCGAGCGCTACTACCACCTCGACAGCTCGGTGAACGAGGTGGTGCAGAGCATCATCCAGACCGAGAACGAGTTCGAGGTGAACGCGGTCGCCGAGAGCGAGGAGCGCCAGGCCATCGACGAGCTGATGCGCGAGGCCGAGGGCCGCCCCATCGTGCGACTCGCGAACTGGCTCTTGCACCGCGCGGTCGAGGAGGGCGCGAGCGACATCCACATCGAGCCCCAGGCCGGCGACCTGGTCGTGCGCCTGCGCGTGGACGGGCTCCTGAGGGAAGAGCAGCGGCTGCCGAAGTGGACGCAGAGCGCGATCGTGTCCCGTATCAAGGTGCTCTCGAACCTGGACATCGCCGAGAAGCGCATGCCCCAGGACGGCCGGCTCGTGGCCGAGATCGCGGGCCGTCGCATCGACATGCGCGTCTCCACGCTGCCCGTGAACGGCGGCGAGAAGGTGGTGATGCGCGTCGTCGACACCAAGCGCACGAACGTCAGTCTCGAGAAGCTCGGCATGAGCGACAACGACTTGAAGCGGCTGCTCGGCTTCCTCGACCGGCCGCAGGGCATCGTGCTCGTGACCGGGCCCACCGGCTCGGGCAAGACCACGCTGCTCTACTCGGCGCTCGAGAAGGTGAAGGACGTCACGCTCAACATCACCACCGTCGAGGACCCGGTCGAGTTCCAGATCGCGGGCCTGAACCAGGTGCAGGTGGACGAGAAG
>DATLUU010000448.1:0-3825 GCA_035577885.1 Verrucomicrobiia bacterium | reverse complement strand
TTGGGGCAGGCCGACAGCGCGAGCAGGCCCTCGGCGTGCCGCGCCAGCACGTCGTGGTCGACGCGCGGCTTGTAGTAGAAACCCTCGAGGTAGGCGAGGCTCGAGAGCCGCATCAGGTTCCGGAACCCGCGCTCGTCGCGGGCGAGCAGCTCCAGGTGGTGCGCGGTGTCGCCCTGCGTGCGATCGCCCATGCGGCCGCGCGTGACGTAGGCCTCCATGCCCACGATCGGCTTGACGCCGCGCTTCCTCGCCTCCTGGTAGAACTCGACCGCACCGAACATCGAACCGTGGTCGGTGAGCGCGAGCGCGGGCATCTCCAACTCCGCCGCCCGCTGGACCATGGCCGGGATCGGACTGGCGCCGTCGAGGAGCGAGTAGTCGCTGTGGTTGTGGAGGTGGACGAAGTCCGAATGCTTCATGCGAGGCCGCGTGAGTTGGGGTCTACTTCGAAGCTAACACAAACGTCCCGCTGCGGACCGTGTGGTTGCCGGCGTGGTCGCTCACGCTCAGTCGGTAGCGATGCGTGCCCGCCGCGGGCGCGACGCGCGGCCGCCAGCGCAGCACGTGGTTCTCCGCGTCCCACTCGGTGGGCACGCGCTTGCCGTCGACCTCGAAGCCGCTCTCGTCCCCCGCCACGCCGCTCATCTCGTCTTCGGCGCGCGCGGTGAGCGCCCACGTCGAATACGGCCCGCCCGGGACCTTCGACGGCGCCGGGAGCGGCGTCACCGCCGGCGGCGCGCTGTCGCGAACGAGCGCGAACTGGCCGAGCCTCGACGTGGTGGCGGTGAACGTGCGCGCGGAGGAATCCCAGCGCGCGTCGCTCCAATCCCACTCGTCCGTCTCGCCGTCGCGGCGCGCGATGCCGGTGTGCGCGGGCGAGAGCCCCGCCGGCAGCACCATCGTCACCGCGACCGCCTTCCGGAGCGGCATGCTCGCGGGCTCGGCCACGAACGAGGCGCGAACGGCGGTGGCGCCCACGGGCAGGGCATCTACATGCGCCGTGCGCACCATGGTGACGCCGGACTCGTAGGCCGACTGCGGGTCGATGTCGAACCACGCCCAGTCCTCGATGCGCGTCACCATCGGCGTCGACGTGGGCCAGAGCGCGTAGGCGCCCCGATGCCACCACGGCTTGCCGTCGGTGGCGCGGCCCTTGATCCAGAAGCCGTCCGTGTCCGGCGTGCCGTTCACGTCCAGCACCGCCGTCCAGCCGGACCCATCCTTCGGATGGGTACCCCCGTCCCACGTCGCCGACGCACCCATGGCGTTGGCGTTGCTGCCGCCGCGCTCGATGCGCACGCCGGCGAGCCCCGGCGGCGTGTGCGTGACGCGCACGCGCACGCGCTGGTCCGGCAGGCTCGCGAACGACCACTGCGGGTCGGCCGCGACCGGCGGGTGCTTGGACGCCGTCGCCGCGCCCGCCTTGGGCCGCGGTGCCGCCGTGGTGTCCGGGCCCCGCTCGCTCGCGCGCGGTCCACGCAGCCACAGCGTCATCGTGGCGTTGTTCCCCGCCGCGTCGCGGGCGTAGATCTCGAGCGCGCGCGCCGGATCGCCCGCGGCGACCTTCACCAGGTCGACCGCCTCGCTCGTCGGCTTGCTGCTGGTGAGGAAGCGCGGCCGGAAGTTGGCGGGCGCATCGAGGATGACGCCGTCGCTCCCCAGCACGCGGTCGTGATCCACGAGCCATCCGAACTGCTGCATCTCGCCCGCCCACGACAGGCTGTCCTGATCGCACTCCACCCAGCCGCCGTTCCAGCGCGCGCCGACGGTGCGCACGGGCAGGTTCCTGGCGTCGTTCGTGGCGTCGCGCGCGAGCAGCGTGAGCCGCACGCGGCCCTCGACCAGCAGCGTGTCGCGCGCGGTGCGGGTGCCCAGCGTGAGCGAGAACGGCCCCGCGTGGCGGTGCACCCACGACGCCTCGTCCAGCGGCTCGAGGATCAGCCGCTCGAGCTTCGGGGGCACCGTGTCTGGCACCGCGAGCCCGGCGATCAGTGGATTGATGGCCATGTCGCCATGGCGCACCTCCACGTGCAGGTGCGGCGGCCCGGCGCCGCTCTGGCCGCTCCAGGCCACGCGCGCGCCGGCCTCGAAGCGGAAGCGTCCGAGCGGCGGCCACAGGTCCTGCTCGTAGTCGCCGGTCGCGCGCTGCACCGAGTCGACGTACGCCGCCACGTCGGGGGTGAACGAGTCGAGGTGGCCGAACACGAGCAGCCGGCCGTCGTTCGTGCGCAGGTAGAGCGAGCGCCCGTAGCCCACGCCCGAGGCGCGCACGCGCTCCACCATCCCCGCGGCCGGCGCCAGCACCTCCGCGCCCACGTGGCCCCCGGTCGAGAGATCGAGCCCGGCGTGGAAGCGGTTCGTACGCGACTCGCCGAAGCCGCCCCGCAGCTCGCGGTGTGCGCCCGCGAGCGGCCAGCGCAGCGCACCCGCGGCCGCGACGCCATCGGCAGTGGTCCCGCTCTCAGCGGCGCGCGCAGTACCACTTGCGAGGAGGGTCAAAGCCACCAGCGGGACCGATCGCCAGCACCTCGCAATGGCATTCATATAGCGCCGTTGCATCGCGCATCCGGCATGGCGAGTCGCCCACTGGGGGCGTACGCCCACGATTTGCTTAGTCACTGTCAATGCGTCGGTCATGCGCCACCCCTCGCGTCCTTTCGAGTCTGGCACCGTGGTTGCTCAGACCGACCGCCGGCTGACCGGATTCCGGGCAACTGGCTCGGAGGTCCTCAACCTCGGATCCAACGTTCACCTGGAGGCCCATCGTGAAGTCGCATCGCCGTCTCTTCGCCGCGCTCGCCGTCAGCGCCCTGGCTATCTGGCTCGTCGGTTGCAACTCGGGTGCGACGTCGGCCACGAGCCCCGTCGACCTGTCACCGCCGCAGGCGCCTACGAACCTGCACTCGAGCACGGACTCCAACATCAACCGTGACTGGCTGGTGTGGGACCTGAGCGCGTCGGCGAACGTCGCGGGCTACCAGATCTACTCGACCTCCTCGACCGGCGGCTCGCCCACGCTCGTCGCCTCGGTGGATGCGAGCACGTCGGACTACATCCTGCCGTTGGTGGGTACGGAGACCACGGAGTACTACCGTGTTCGCGCCGTCGGCACCAACAACGTCCCGAGCGCGTTCACGTCGACGGTGGGTGTGGACCGTGTCGGCTGGGACGGCCAGCCCGTCCCCGGCGACGGTGGCAAGGGTACCGACAGCGGGTTCTGAGAACGAATCAGCCCGTCACGGAGGCGCGGTTCAACGGACGAACACCACGCGAGAACCCGCGTGGCGCGCCCCGCTGACGAGGCGGATGAAGTAGAGACCGGCCGGGAGGAGACGACTCTCTCCATCCCGGCCGTCCCAATTGTAGGAGCCGCCCGGCTCGGTGCCGAGCGCGATGCGGCGGCGCTCCCGGCCGTTGACGTCGTAGACCTCGAGGTACTGTGGCACCGTGCCGCTCGCGTCGCCCTGCCAGTCGATGGTCACCGAGGTGGCCGCGGGCTGGGGCCTCGCCGCCACCGCCATGCCGGCATGTCCCTGGAGCGCGCCACCGACCGGGGTCACCGCCTCGGTGATGTTGGAGATCGCGCTCAGGCCCAGGATGTACAGGCCGCGCACCGCGAACCTCCAGCGGCGGCCGGGCGTGAGCGGCACCACGAGCGTGCTCTCCGCCTCGCCCACCGGGTTGCTCCCGAACCGATTCAACTGCAGGGGCGCTGCGTCCACGTTCGTCTCGTCGAGCGGCTCCGTGGAGCCGGATACCCTGTAGCCGAGGGGTCGGCTGCCGAGCGGGTCGCCGACCACGGTCCACGCCAGCGTCGCCGTGGTC
>DATLUU010000447.1:0-2569 GCA_035577885.1 Verrucomicrobiia bacterium | reverse complement strand
CATGCGACCGCCCAACGCGGTCGTGAACGACGAGGCGACGAACACGATCAACACCGGCGCGCCGATGGCGAACGAGTACCAGACGAAGCCGACCAGCGTGTCCGAGCTGTCGCCCGAGGAGCAGGCCGCGACCGCGAAGGCGTACGGCACCGCGCCCGATGCGAAGACCGGGCTCATCCCCGAGACGGCCGCGCAGTTCGAGCACCTGACCAAGCCGGTCGAGCAGGGCGGCATGGGAGTCAAGGTCGACTACGTGGACCGCGCCGACAACCCGTACGCGCAGGCGGACGGCAGCACCAACTACGACGCGATGCGCAAGGACATCGTCGAGAACAAGCACATCTACGTCGACAAGACCTCGCCCGACGAGGCGAACCCGATCCTCACCCCGGAGCAGAACAACCAGTTCCGCGCGGTGCACGACGTGTTCGGGCACTCGGTCGCCGGCAACCGCTTCGACGCGAACGGCGAGGAGGTCGCGTACCAGCACCACGCGCAGATGTACTCGCCCGACGCGCAGCGCGCGCTCGCGATGGAGACGCGCGGCCAGAACAGCGAGCTGAACTACTCGCCCGAGAACCTCGCGCGCGCGGCCGAGGGCGAGAGCAAGCAGTTCGGGCCGCAGCGCGCGGGCGTGATGTCGAAGGAGTCGAGCGCGCCCGGCTACACGCACGAGCCGACCGAGGCTGAGCTGCGCTCACCCACCGCGGCGAAGGAGACGGCGCGCACGCTGAAGGGGCCGGCGCCGTGGGCGGAGCGTGCGGTCAGTCATCTGAAGCCGCAGGGGGCCGCGAACCGCGTGCTCGCTTCGGTGGAGAGCCTGCACCAGGGCCACGCGCTCTCGGTCATCGACCGGGAGCAGGCGCGCTACACCGAAGCGCAGATGAACATCGCCGACAAGAAGGAGCCGTTCATCAAGGCGATGGGCCGCGCCGTCGAGGCGCTGCGCAAGGAGCACCCCGAGCTGAAGCCGCACCAGGCGAGCGCCATGCTCGGCGACGAGCTGCGCTCCCGCATCACCGGCGCGACCGCGCCCGACCTCGCCAAGCGCGCGAAGGAAGGCGGCGCGCCCGCGCACGTCGTCGAGCGCCTCCAGCGCGTCGGCCACCAGAAGGGCTCGATGATGCCGCGCGAGTTCCTCACGCCGGCCGTCGAGAAGTCGCTGCGCGATCTTCAGGACTCATACGCCGGCTTCCAGGCCAAGGTGCACGAAGGCTTCGCCGCGTCCGAGACGCTCGCCGACCGCGGGCTCAGCGATATGGGACCGAAGGACGAGCAGGGCCAGCCGCGCTGGACGAAGCAGCAGCGCGTGCTCCAGCAGCGCATCGACAAGCTGGAGTCCATCGCCGCGAAGGCGCGCACCGCGAAGCAGGAGCGCGAGATCCGCCGGCTCACCAAGGAGCGCGACGCGCTCACGACACAGAAGGGCCGCGCTGACGAGAAGGTCGCCCAGGCCCAGGCCGAGCGCGAGCGCGCGGCCGAGGGTGTCGAGGCGCAACGCACGCACGTCCCCGAGCCCGAGGCGAAGCCGGGCAAGCCGCTGACCAAGGCCGTCGACGAGAACGGCGAGCCGCGCAAGGTCTTCCACGGTACGGCGCACGAGTTCGAGAAGTTCGATATGGGGAAGAAGAACTACCCCGGCGAGGGCCGCGCGCTCTACTTCTCCGGCAACCGCGACGTGGCCGCGACGTACGGCGGCGAGGGCAGCCACGTGCGCGAGCAGTACCTCGATCTCCAGAACCCGGCGCACGAGCAGTTCCCGCGCTCGGGGATCTCGCCGGCCGAGATCGCCGACCTGAAGGCGCGCGGCTACGACGGCATCATCATGGACGACCCGGCACGCCCCGGCAACAAGGAGTACGCCGTCTTCGACGAGTCCCAGATCCACGACACGCCCGACACGCTCCCGCGCGAGCAGGTGCTGCCGGCGCCGAAGACCGCGAAGCAGATGGTCCGCTCGACCGGGCCGGCCCCGAACGAGGAGCGCCAGGCGGCCGAGGCCGAGCTGCGCACGAACCTCGCGAAGATCGCCGGGCTCCCCGGCAAGGGCCAGCTCCGCGGCGCCAAGAGCGCCGAGGGCGATCGCATGCGTGTCGAGCGCCAGCAGCTCGAACAGGGCATCGCCGCCAACAAGGACACGATCAAGAACGCGTCCAAGGAGGAGGCGCCCAGCTCGGCGTACAGCCGCGGCGTGAACATCGCGTACTCCGCGCGCGACGTGGTCGACGCGACCAACAAGCTCTACGAGGCGCAGAAGGTGAGCGACGCGCTCCAGCGCGAGATCGACAAGCGCACCGCGAAGATCGAGGGCACCGACCTCACCGACGCCGAGAAGGAAGCACAGCGCGCCGACCTGCTCCGCGTGAAGACCCAGATGCGGCTCACCAAGTCGCTCGAAGACGCGCCGCCCGCGCAGTGGCCGCGGGAGTACCGGCCTGCCGGCGTCGAGCTGGAGAAGCTCCAGGAGGAAGCGAAGACGGACCCCGAGCTGCGCCAGTGGATCGAGGGCGCGGAGCCGACCTTCCGCACGATGATGACGCGGCTCGCTGCGATGGGCATCGACCCGCAG
>DATLUU010000446.1:0-7672 GCA_035577885.1 Verrucomicrobiia bacterium | reverse complement strand
CACCGTGACGCTGTCACCGCCCTGGCGGAGCGTGACGCGGGTGAGCTTCTGGCCCTCGGCGTGGAAGCGGATCGTGTCGGTGGCGTTCGCGACCTTCAACTCCACGTGCACGTTGCCGGTGTAGCTCCGTTTCTCGGGGTCGAGCCGGAGCCGGACGCTCGAGAACGTCGGCACGACATCGCGGCCGAGGCGGACGTCGGGCGTGTCCTTGCCCTCCTGGGCGTGAGCGAGTGACAGCGGCGCGAAGGCCAGCGCCGCGGCGAGCAGCGCGAGCACGCGCGCTGGATTACGGGGAGCGAGGACGGACATGGAACCTCTCCGGGCGGGGGTCGGTCAGGTCGGGCACCGCGAACCGGGGAGGGTTCCCCAGTCGCCCCCGCGGCGCAAGCGCGCCCGGCGCCAGCGCGCGGTTCCGCGACACCGGCGCGGGCGGGGTCGGGGCCTTCATGGATGCGGCGCGCCGCCGTTGATGATGAGGCCTCGTTTGAGCCGTGCGGGCGCCGCGCGTAGTGTCGCGCGCCATGGCGCCGACACGGAGGTCGACGGACCACCTGCTGCCGCTCGTGCTGGTGCTCGTGACCGCCGCCGCGCTCTGGTACGCGCACGCGCTGGCGTGGGACCTGGGCGGCCGCTCGCCGATCCTCTCCTACGAGAGCGCGCAGGTGGCGCTCGCCGCGCGCGAGCTGGCGTGGCATGGCAAGCTCGCCACTCCCTACGCGCTGCCGATCGACCTCGCCACCCATACCGGCTCGCCGTGGCCGCTCTCCGCGGTGCAGCCGGGGCTCGTGCTCGCCGAGGCGCTGATCCTCAAGCTGGTCCCGGCGAGCGGGCTCACGGCCACCTCGGACATGCGCGCGTACCTGACGTTGGTGGTGCCGTTCGTCTGCTACCTCGCCTTCGGCGCGTTCACCGTGCTTGCGACGCGCTACCTGTTCGCGCGCCACGCGCCGGAGGCGCCGCGCTGGGTGCGTGCCGGAGCCCCGGCGGTGATGGGTCTCGCCGCGATCCTCGACGCCCAGGCCCAGCACTTCGCGCTCTCCGGCGTGGGCGAGCTGCCCGCCACGGTGTTGCTGCTGCTGGCGCTGCTCGGGCTCGCGCTCGGGGCGGCGAGCGAGCTGCCGTTCGTGCTCGGCGTGATGCTCGGCCTCTCGGGTCTCTTCCGTGCGAACGCGCTGTGGCTCGCCCCGGTCCTGGCGCTCGCCGGCGCATGGAGCTCGCCCGCGGAGAAGCGCCTGCGTTCGGGCGCGCTCGTGCTCGCGGGCGCGGTCCTCCCGCTCGTGCCCTGGTGGTTCTACAAGTGGCGGGCGTTCGGATCGCCGGACTGGGACGTGGCGCACTTCGAGCTGTGGGACCAGGTCCAGGGCTGGACCTGGTTCGAACTCCTCCACCGCGCCCACGTCCCCGAGGTGCCGCACGGCGCCCACGCCTTGGCACTGCTCGCCGCGAAGGCCGGCTCGAATCTCTCGCGCGTGCTCCCGCCGCTGCTCTCGGGACCGCGCGGGCTGTGGTTCGGCGCGCTCGTCTTCTGGCCGTTCACGCGCGCGGGCGCGCAGGGCTCGGGAGCGCGCGACCGGCCGCTCGTGGCCGCGGCGATCGTGGTGCTCGCCGCGCTCGCACTCGACACGCTCGCCGCGTGCGTGGGCACGCCGCTCCTGCGCGAGGTGTTCCCGACGCGCGTGCTCGCGGAGCTCGCGGGGTTGCTGGCGCTGTGGTCGCTCCTCCGCCGCATGCCCGGCACGAGCGAGCGGCAGCGCGCGGTGGCGTGCGTGCTCGCGGCGCTGCTGGCGCTCGGCTGGGGCACGTGGAACACGCGGCTCGCCCAGACCGAATCGATCGCGACCTCGTTCGAGCGCGGCGTGCCCTCGAGCCGGTCGCTCACCGCGATCTCGATCGCGCTCAACCAGGTGCTGGTGCCGCGCGAGACGCTCATGAGCAATCTCGGGCCCTCGCTCGCCTGGCAGACGAACCACCCGGTGATCCACCTCGCCTACTCGCCCGAGGACGTCGCCGCCTGTCGCGCACGGCACGACTTCCGCCACGTGCTGCTGGTGTTCCGGAGCGCCGAGCGCGCCTGGGATCCGTGGCGGGAGATCGTCGAGACTCCGGGCGCCGCGGTCACCCATGCCGAGCTGGGCGTGCGCCGCGAGCGGCGGCTCATGACCTCCGACGGGTTCTCGGTGGTGTGGCTCGAGCTGGGGCCGCGCGAGCCCGGGCTGGCGTTCGAAGCGCACTGAGCGCCGCGGCGTGGCGGCGCCGCCCCACGCCGCCCGGAGCCCCGGTCACAGGGGGACCCCGACCCCGACGAATGCGTTGTAGCCGCTCCGGCCCATCTCCCCGGGCCGGGGCCAGTGACCGGAAAGGAGGCTCACCGTGCTGCGTCACTCCCTGCTGTTCGCGCTCGCGCTCAGCGCGCTGGTTTCCCTCGCGGGTTGTGGTGCCAACCGCCTCACCGGGCCACAGCTCGGCGACGTCCACAAGACCGGTGCGGGAACGATGGGCGATCACCCCCGCACCGATGACCCTCCGGGCGGCACGCCTGGAGCGGATCCGGTGGTCGCGGCCCCCAGCTCCTCCGCCGACACGCTGCGCACCGGCGATGGCGACGGCGGCGGTGGCGGCCGCCCGCGCACCGACTAACCGCTCGTATGCTCCCGCCCGACTCCCGCCGCACGCGAGGGTCCGCGACCGCCGCCGCCGCAGAGGCCACGGCGGTCGCGGGCTTTTCGCCGCCGGCATCGCACCCGCGTCGCGGGATTGATAGTCTCGCCGTCCTCGAACGTCCGCCGCTCCCTCGCACGAGCCCGCTCCGGAGGACCCCACTGGGCGCCATCGATTGGAAGGCCCTGCGCGCCTTTGCGCTGCAAGGCCTGCGCAGGAGGCTGCGCTCCACGCCCGCGAGCACGATCGAGGACCTCGCCCAGGAGGTCATGGTGACGCTGTTCCGGCTCTCGCAGCGGGAAACACTGCTCAATCCGGAGGCCCTCGCCAACACGCTCGTCCACCGCGTCTACGTGGACCACGTGCGCCGCATGCGCGGCCCGACCGGCCGCCTGGATCCGCTCCCGGACAGCGACTCGCCGCTGGAGCTGCCCGCGCAGGATCCCGCGCGCGAGATCGGAGCCGACATGCTGCAGCTGTTCCGCTTCGTGGTGCTGGAACACTTCAAGCAGCACGATGCTCCCTGCCACGAGCTCGCGACCGACTTCTTCGCCGAGCTGAGCTGGGCGAGCGTGGCGCGGCGGCTGCAGGTGCGCCACAACACCGTGATCAAGCGCTGGTCGCGCTGCATGGTGCAGATCCGCGAGCTGGCCTACTCGCAGCGCGGCCCGGTATGGGAATGGGCGCGCGAGGCGCGGATCGTGTGAGGAGCTCATGAGCACGAACCCATCGCACGACTGGGCCACGCGCCGGCTCCTGGCCTACAGCGTCGGGCTCATGCCCGAGGACGAGCTGCTCCGTCTCGAGGAGCACCTCGCCGGCTGCCCCGAATGCAGGGCCCGGCTCGCGCCGCTCAAGGCCGCCGCGGGCGCGGGCGCCGGCCACCTGCCGTCCTCGCTCATCGCCACCTGGCCGCGCAGCTCCCGCCTGCTCGAGGGACTCGAGCGCGAGCTGGTCGAGGCGCACCTGGAAGACTGCGAGGAGTGCCGCGCGGCGCTCGCGTTCGCGGGTCACGAGCCGGTGGTGGCGCCGGCCCTGTCGGGGGCGGGGTCCGAGTCGGCGAGCGGTACGAGTCGTGCGCCCGCTCCATCGCGGAGGCACTTCTGGGCATGGGCCTCCGGCCTCGCGGGTGCGGCGGCGGGCCTCCTCGCCTGGGCGGCGGCAACGCACCCGGGGTGGTTCGAGCGCGGCCCCCATACCTTCGGCACGATGGGAGGCTCCGCGCACCCGGTGGCCGTGGCGTTCGAGTTCGCGCTCGACTCGCTCACGACCGGTGCGGTGCGACTGCCGGAGCCCGGCTTCCGCGCCCGCGCGGCGAAGCCCATCGACGTGGGCGCGGTCACGAACGTCTCGGGCATGGTGCTGATCCTGCCGCCCGCGCTCCAGCCGCCGAGCCCCGAAGCGGGCGAGCGCCGGATGGTGATCACGCTGCTCCAGGATGGCCGCGAGCTCGCGAGCCACACCGGACCGTTCTACACGCTCGGCGACGCCATCCGCCTGCGCCCGGAAGGACGGCTCGAGGCCGGCGACTACGACCTGCGCTTCGCGCTCGACCCGGCCGCGGCCGGCGAGCCGGCGCTGGTGTGGTTCTACCGGCTGCGCGTGCGTTAGCTAGCGGTCGAGCGACAGCACCGGCGCGGACGTCTGCGAGCACGGCCGCACCACGTCGCCGGCGTGCACCTCGCCGTCGCAGAGCCGCGCCCGCGCGCGGCTGCGACCTTCGAGCGACGTCACCACCACCGAGCCCACCCACACGTCGTCGCCCAGCTCGCGAAGCTCCTCGTCCAGGAGGTTGACGCCGGGCCGCCACACCTCGAGCCGCTGGCCCGTGAACAGGCCGCGCGTCACACCCGCGTCCAGCATCACCGTGCCGCGGCGCGCGGTCAGCACCTGCGCCTTCCATTGCCCTTCGACACGCTGGCTGAGCGTGCGCGTGAGGTCGCCGAGGACCTCGCCCAGCGCCTGCGCCAGCACCGGGTCGAGCGCGCCGGTCGAGCCGTTGCGCTCCCCGCGGTCGATCATCGCCACCGTCTTGCCGGCGCGTTCACGCGTGGCGCTGGTCTCGATCAGCACCGTGCCATCGCGCACGTCGAGCGCGCGCAGCGACACGCTCACGCGCACGCGCGAGCGCGCGTCGGGAGCTCCCATCCCCCAGCGCGAGAACTTGCCGGGCTCCAGCTGGTCGTCGTGCACGAACACGTCGACGCTGCCGGTCACCACCACCTCCGCCGCCGTGCGGCGCGCGGCGCGGAGCGCGAGGTCATCGTCGAGCGCGCGCCCGGGGGCGTTGGCCGGCGGGTGCGGCAGCGTGACACCCAGGCGCAGGATGTCGCGGCGATGGCCGCGGGCGAGCGAGTCGGCGAAGGCACGGGTGACGAGCAGCGCCGGGCTCTCGCCGCTCCAGTTGGCCCACGTGCCGTCGGTGCGGTCGGCGAGCGGCGTCAGCGCCACGACCGTGTGCGGCGGCAGGCACTGCCCCACGCCCCGATCGATCGCACGCGACGTCGCGCCGGGCGGGGCGAACAGCGCCAGCCCAAGGAGGACGCCGGCGCGCCCGGGAAGGCGCGGCGTGTGGTGGGATGCCAGGGGGAGCTCCGGGAGGCGCCCCCGCGCGGCGGGGGCGATGCGTGCACGTGCACCGGACACATCCGGTCCCGGGTGCAGACATGCACGGCACGCGCCACGCGCGAGTGTGGATCTCCTGCGGAATTCCCAATGAATTCGCGGGTCTTGGTGTGGAGCGGCGACCGGCGAGCGAGCGTGCGCGGGTCAACGCGCTTGGGATTGGGTGGGTTCGCCCGCTGGAACCGAGAGCCCCGCGCGAGCGCGGGCTTCTCGGAGCGAACGACGCCGGTCAGCGCGGCATCACCAGCGAGTCGCCGGGCTCCTCGCCCTCGAGCACGGCCGGGTACTCGGCCGGCAGCTCGCGCAGGCTCTCGATGAACAGCGGCACCTCGTCGGAGAGGTTCGCCAGCGCCTCGGGGCCCTCGCCCACCTTGAGCACGTCGTAGAGCGTGGTGCGCTGGGCCGGCGTGAAGCCCGCCTCGCGGATCAGCGTCTCGATCTCGGCGACCGTGGTCTTGTTCACGTGCCCGGTCGCCAGGTGGACGTTTTCCTCGAACAGCGTGCCGCCGAAGTCGTCGGCGCCGAAATGCAGCGCCACCTGCCCGGTCTTCTTCCCCTCGCTGAACCACGACGCCTGGATGTGGTCGAAGTTGTCGAGGTAGAGCCGGCTCGCGGCCAGCACGCGGAAGTACATGCTCGCGCCAGCGATGTGCGGGACCTTCGATTCCATGGGCGTGTTCCCGCGTTTGTAGCTCCAGGGCACGAACGCGGTGAAGCCCTTCGTCTCGTCCTGGAGCGCGCGGATGTAGTCGAAGTGCTCGACGATCTCGGCCGGCGTCTCCACGTGGCCGTACATCATCGTCGCCGTGGAGCGCATGCCCACCTGGTGCGCCGCGCGGTGCACGTCGAGCCACGCCTCGGGGCCGCCCTTCTTGACGGAGATGCGCTGGCGCACGCGCGTGGCGAGGATCTCGGCGCCACCGCCCGGGAGGGTGCGCTGGCCGGCCTCGAAGAGTGCTTCCAGCACGCCACGGATCGGGAGCCCGCTCACCTCCACCATCTGGTGGATCTCGGGGGCGGAGAAGAAGTGCGGGGTGATCTCCGGGTAGCGCTTCCGCGCCTCGCTCACGATCGTGGTGTAGAACGCCCACGGGATCTCGGGGTTCAGGCCGCCCTGGAGCAGCACCGTGGTGGCGCCCACCTTGCGGGCGGCCTCCATCATCCCCATGACCCCTTCCACGTCGTGCGTGTAGCCGTCGGCGGCGGGCTTGCCGACCTTGCGGTAGAACGCGCAGAAGTGGCAGTCGACCGTGCACCAGTTGGTGTAGTTGGGGTTGGTGTCGATGACGTAGGTGACGATGCGCGGGTCGGACTTTCGAGCCCGAACCTCGTTGGCGAGCGCCCCCAGCTCCACGAGCGGGGCGTGGGTGAGGAGGTGGACGCCCTCCTCGGTGGTCAGCCGCTCACCGGCGAGCGCCTTCTCCTCGATGCGGTTCCACACGGTCGGACAGCTCCTCCTCGGGGCGCGGACGTCTCGGTCGGATGCGGCCGGGACGATACACCGCGCGGAGCCCGTCCAACAACGCGAACGCCCGCTCCGGAAGGCCGGAGCGGGCGCCGCGAGCGAAGGTGTACGAGCGGTTACTGCTCGCGCCAGTTGAGGGTCACGAACTGGCTGCCGTATTTCTGCAGCATCTGCGTGATGGCGTCGCCGGAGTAGAGCACGGTGAAGTTACCGTTGATCTTGATCTTGGTCCTGCCCCTCGCCACGATGCCACCGAGGACCCAGGCGTTGCCGTTGACGGTGATGTCGCCCTCGACGTAGATCAGGCCCTTGTACGAGAAGTTCGAGTTGAGGTTCAGGTCGCCGTCGATGTAGAGAAGGCCCTCACCGTCGACGCCGTTCGGGCCCACGGAGCACGACGCGTCCTGCGTCAAGCCGTTGTTGTCGAGGTAGAGCACGCCATTCCAGTTCGTGATCGAGCTGGGATCCCGGGGCGCACCGACGAGGCTCCAGAAGTCGGCCTGCGACATCCCGAAGCAGTCCCAGGGCCCGGTATAGAAGTTGTTCTTGCCCTGGCCGCCGAGCGTGTCCGGTTGGCCGAACGTCCTCGCACTGCCGGTCTGAGCCAGCGGGGCGCCACACCACACGCCGGGCCGGTTGTTCAGCGCGACGCCGGTCTCGTCGAACTGGCAGTAGTCGGGCTTGGGGCCGATCCGCCCCTTGTTGCCGTCGTTGATCGGCGTGTTGATCGAGTGGTCGTAGCCGCAGATCACCGCGTTGCCGAGGTCGGTGATGTCCACGTTCGCCGTGAACGCCCCCTTCGCCAGCACGGTGTAGGGCTTCGCCATCACCTCGGTGACGATGGTGCGCCGCGCCGTGCCGACACGGCCGGTCGAGGTGATGGTGTAGATCGGGGACCCGCTGAGCGTCTGGATCGCCGGGTTC
>DATLUU010000445.1:0-3281 GCA_035577885.1 Verrucomicrobiia bacterium | reverse complement strand
TACCGCCAAGTCGACCAACGAGCGCTTCAAGTTCCTCCTCGGCGCGGGGCAGACCGGCTTGTCGTGTGCGTTCGACCTGCCGACGCAGATGGGCTACGACAGCGACGCGCCGCCGGCGCGCGGTGAGGTCGGCCGCGTGGGCGTGGCGATCTCCTGCCTTGCCGACATGGAAGATCTGCTCGCCGAGCTGCCGCTCGACAAGGTCACGACGTCGATGACGATCAACGCCACGGCGCCGCTGCTGCTGGCGTTCTACGTGGCGGTGGCCGACGCCCGCCGCACGCCGCGGGCCGCACTCGGCGGCACGGTGCAGAACGACGTCCTGAAGGAGTACATCGCGCGCGGCACCTACATCTATCCGCCGGACGCCTCGCTGCGGCTCATCACCGACGTGTTCGAGTTCACCGCCCGCGAGGTGCCGCAGTGGAACAGCATCTCGGTCTCCGGCTACCACATGCGCGAGGCCGGCTGCACGGCGGTCCAGGAGCTGGCGTTCACGCTCGCGAACGGCCTCGCCTACCTCGCCGCCGCGCGCGAGCGGAAATTGGACCTGGTCACGATCGCCCGCCGCATGTCGTTCTTCTTCAACGCGCACAACCACCTGTTCGAGGAGGCGGCGAAGTTCCGCGCCGCGCGGAAGCTGTGGGCCGAGCTGCTCACCGAGCGCTTCGGCATCCACGACGCCGAGGCACAGAAGCTCCGCTTCCACACCCAGACCGCTGGCTCGATGCTCACCGCGCAGCAGCCGCTCAACAACGTCGTGCGCGTCACCGTGCAGGGGCTCGCCGCCGTGCTCGGCGGCACGCAGTCGCTGCACACGAACAGCTACGACGAGGCGCTCGGCCTGCCGTCGCAGGAGTCGGCGCTGCTGGCACTGCGGACGCAGCAGGTCCTCGCGCACGAGAGCGGCGCCACCGATACCGTGGACCCGCTCGCGGGCTCCTACTGGGTGGAGGCGCTGACCGCCGAGCTCGAGGACCGCGCCCGCGCGCTGCTCGACGACATCGAGACGCGCGGCGGCATGCTGCGGGCGATCGCGGACGGCTGGGTGCAGCAGCAGATCCACGAGGCCGCCTATCGCTGGCAGCGCGACGTGGAGAGCGGCGAGCGCGTGGTCGTGGGCGTCAACAAATTCGGCGACGCCCGGCCGGTCCCGCCACCGCCCTTCCAGCACGACCCGGACGTGGAGCAGCGGCGGGCGCGGTTCCTCTCCGAATGGCGCGGGTCGCGGAGCCGCGGCGCGTGCGAAGGCGCACTCAAGAAGCTGGAGGCCACGGCGAAGGGCACGTCGAACCTGATGCCGCCGATCCTCGCCGCGCTCACCGCCCGGGCGACGCTGGGCGAGGTCTGCGACACGATGCGCCGCGTGTTCGGCGTACACCGACCGGGGGATGGCACGTGAGCGACGGCGTCAAGAGCCTTTCGCACGTGGCGATCGCCACGCGCGACGCGGACGAGCTGGCGAAGACGCTGGTCGACGGCCTCGGCGCCAAGCGGGGTGCGGAGGAGCTGATCGACGACGGCGCCCTGCGCGTGCTGTTCGTGCACCTGGGCCCGGTGACGCTGGAGCTGCTCGAGCCGAAGAGCGCCGAGCACACGGTGGCCAGGTTCCTCGACACACGTGGTCCCGGGCTCCACCACGTGAGCCTCGAGGTCACCGACATCGCCGCACACCTGGCCGGTGCCAAGGCCGCGGGCGTGAAGCTCATCGACGACACGCCACGCCCCGGCGCCCACGGCACGCGGGTGGCGTTCCTGCACCCGAAGAGCCTGGGCGGCGTGCTCGTGGAGCTGTGCGAGGCGAAGAAGCGCTAGGCTCCGTTGCCTACCGCGGCACCGGGCGGCGGTTCATCCCCCACAGCTTCTGCAGCACGAAGTCCACCAGGTCGATCGTCTGGCTGCGCTGGAAGTACCAGATGGGAAAGCCCGAGAACACGAACAGCGGGCTCTCCTTGCCGTGGTACACCGTCATCACCGGCCAACCGCTTCCTGCTTCGCCGCCCTGGGTCTCGTAGAGCGTGTCGAGCGCCGAGGCCCGTGTGAATACGCTCGGGTCGGGGTCGATGTCCTCGAGGACGATGTTGGGCTTGTCGAGGTGCTCGGCGGCGTACGAGGTCAGGTAGAAGTTCGCCGTGCGCAGCGGCGGCAGCGGGTCGGTGGCGGGCGTCTTCGCGAGCAGGAGCGGCGGCAGCTGCGAATAGTCGGGGGCACCCGGCCAGCCCCCGACGGCGCGCTCGGATCGCCCGGCCTGCAGCGAACGCAGCACGCGCACCTCGCTCCGCCAGTGAGCCTGGTCGTACATCATCCGACCCGGGCCGAGCACGCCGTTGCTCGAGGAGAAGACGTTGTTCGGTGTGATCGCCTTGTCCCACGGCCGCAACGACGCCAATGCCGCGCCGCCGCCCATGAGCCACAGCCTGCCGCCCTGGGTGAGCCAGGTCGCGAGCGGGTTGGGGATGCCCGGGCTGCTCCACAGGCGCAGGAGCGGCATCGGGCGGAACGAGGTGTTCGGCAGCTCGGTGTACGTGAAGGCTGACGTCAGATCGGTCATCCAGATGATGTTGCGGTAGCGGTCGAGCTTGCTCAGGGTGGGTGCGCCGGGGGGCTGGAAGTGCCCGCCGAGCGTGTCGATGTCGTAGCCGGCGAACACGCCGATCGGGCTGCGCGTCCCCGCGGGATAGCAGCGGTACGGCTTGCCGCCCGCGGCGTAGAGGAACGTGTCCAGCTCAGCGGCCGAGGGCCAGACACCGGGCGGCGACGCCACCACGCAGCCGCCGGTGGCTTTGCGATCGGGCGAGAACCAGGTGTCGTCCACGACGAGCAGCGCCTTGTCGAACGTCGGCCGGACGGCCGTGAACTGGAGTACGACCAGGCTGCGGAGGTGGATGTCGTCCTCGGCCTGGAGGTAGAACAGGTGCGTCTCCGCGCCTCCCGCCGGGGTGTACGGCGGCAGCACCAGGTCCATGCCCGTCGAGAACCGGCTCCAGTGATGGACGTCGGTGACTTCATCGGAGCGCGGGGTATCGTCGTCGAGCCTGGCGAGGTCGATGGCCCAGCGGTAACCGCGGATGAAGCCGCCAGGGGCCGGCTTCGCCGACCATCCGAGCTGCAGCGGAATGTCGGCGGCGACCTCGGTCTTCGGCACCTGGCCGGGATCGATGAAGACGCCACCGCTCGGGAACGTGTAGAAGAACCCGGGCGTCTGGATGCTGATCTGCGGGCCCAGGGTCAGCGTGGGGTCGACGTGGAATTGCAGCATGTTCTGGTCGGCGCTGAACACG
>DATLUU010000444.1:0-2513 GCA_035577885.1 Verrucomicrobiia bacterium | reverse complement strand
GACGCGAGACGCCCGGGATCACCTATGGCGCGCCGTTGTCGGGTGCGAGCCTCGGGGCCAAGCCGCTCGCGGCGCGCCAGTCGCTCTACCAGGTCGACGCGGGCTTCGCCAAGCTCGCCGGCTCGGCCGGCGTGAGCGATGCGATCGAGCGCTTCGGCACCGAGGACATCATCGTGCTGCGCGAGGGCGACCAGCGCGTCACCGGCCGCGCCGCCGCACGCGACTCGATCGCCACCCGCGAGGCCACGGCGCGCATGGTGTCGAACGCGCAGAGCGTCGCGGGCTCGGGCGACATCGGCTACACCTACGGCACGTTCGTGACCGGCGGCCTCGCCGATCCGGACAGCGCCTGGTACGTGCACGTTTGGCATCGTGGCGCGGCCGCGAGTTGGAAGCTCGCCCTCGAGGTGGTGATGCCGGTGCCCAAGGGGAAATGAAGGGCGCTGGAGATCCGCGCACGGCGCGCCGCCCTCAGCGGCCCGCGGCTCGCCTGCGACGTGGGAGTCATGTCGCGCCCCTGACCGGCCGATGACACCGGGGACCCGTTCCGTTCTCCACCGGAGGTCCCCATGCGTCGTCTCACGTTCGCGCTGCTGGCCGCGGCGCTCGTCGCCGGCTGCGCCGGCCCCACGAAACTCGCCGAGAGGAGCCAGCAGAAGCTCTCGAACGGCGACGTCTGGCGCGCCTGGCAGCTCGCCACGCGTGCGCTCGACCGCGAGCCCATGAACCCCAAGGCCAAGGAGGCTGCCGCCGCCGCCGGCCGCATGATCGCCGACGAATGGCAGCGGAAGATCGCGGCGCTCGCCCCCATCGACAGCGTCCAGGCCGCCGAGCAGGTGCTGGAGTTCACGCAGTTCCGCACCAATGCCATCAACTACACCACGATCGAGGTGACGCCGTCGTGGTCCGACCAGGAGCGCACGCTGCGCATGGCCGCGGCGCGCAGTCACTACCTGCAGGCGGCCCAGGCGAAGACCGCGCACCGGCCCAAGGCCGCGTTCGCGCACTTCCACGAGATCGAGAAGTTCGTTCCCAACTATAAAGACGCCGTGCAGCAGGCCGACCGCGCCTACCAGGCGGCCCTGACCGACGTCGCGGTGCTGCCGTTCGCGAGCGGCTCCGACGCGGGCTTCGGCCGCGAGGTCTCGGAGCGCTGGCGCGACGCGCTGGCGAAGGACATGGCGCCGCCGCAGGCGCAGTTCACGCGCATCATGGGCGCCGACGCGATCACGAGCCGCATGAGCGTGGCGCAGCTGGGCCGGCTCACGCGCGAGGATGCGGTGAAGCTCGGCCGCAAGGCCGGCGCCGAGCGCGTGGTGTGGGGCTCGCTCGGGAACGTCAGGAGCGAGACCCAGCTCCAGTTCTTCCGCGACGTCGTGGCACACAAGATCGTGCAGAAGGACGACCAGGGGCACGAGATCGTGCGCTGGGTGGACGTGCCGATCGAGGTGGTGTCACGCGTGCGCGACGTCACCGTGGACGTGGATTACGAGGTGATCGCCACCGTGGACGGCACGTCGCTCTCGCACGAGCACGCCCCGCGCTCGAGCCGCGCACGCGTGGTGTGGACGTCGTTCGCGCCCGACGGCGACGTCGCCAGCTACGCGCTCGTCTCGGACGCCGTGCGCTCGCAGAGCCCGGACCGCGCGAAGGACGTGGAGACGCGGTGGAAGAACGTCTGCGGCGACGCGACAACGCTCCAGCAGGTGCTGTCGGCGCGGCGCGAATCGCGCGGCGAGCAGGGCTACGACCGCGGCACGCTCGGCCGGTTCGCGACCGGCACGGCGTTCGTGTTCATGCAGGAGCTGCCGCCCGCTCAGGACCTGGCGCTGGCCGCGCTGTGCAACGGCTGGCAGCCGCTCGAGAAGGAGCTTGCGCGCCTGGACGGCATGGACGACGTCGACCTGGGCGTGGCGCTGGGCGGCGACTAGAAGCGTCGAACGAGTTCGCAAGACCGACGCCGGCGTGGCGGCAGCGACCACGCCGGCGCCGGCGTTTCGTGCCGGTGTGGGGCTGGGCCCAAGGCTTGCGCCGGGCACCGTGCTTGCGACGATGAACGTCGCGACCCCGCCCCCGCGGAGCCTGCATGCTCGCTCGCGTGCGCACGGCGGCGCTGTGGGGACTGGACGCGTTCCCGGTCGACTGCGAGGTGGACGTGGGCCCGGGGCTCCCGGGCTTCGTCATGGTCGGCCTGCCCGACGCCACCGCGCGCGAGGCGCGCGAGCGCGTGTGGCCGGCGCTCCGGAACGCGGGGCTCGCGCCACCGGATCGGCGCGTGACCGTGAACCTGGCGCCGGCCGACCGCCGCAAGGAGGGCGCGTCGGCCGACCTGGCGCTGGCGATGGGCCTGCTCGCCGCGACCGAGCAGGCGCCCTCGGAACGGCTGGGCGAGTGCGCCGCGATCGGCGAGGTGGCGTTGGACGGCGCGCTCCGCGGCACGCGCGGCACGCTGTCGCTGGCGGAATGCCTCTGGCGTTCCGGCTGCACGCGGCTAGTGTGCGCGGCGGAGGCCG
>DATLUU010000443.1:0-7836 GCA_035577885.1 Verrucomicrobiia bacterium | reverse complement strand
GGCTGCCGCGAGCGTGGTGTCGAACAGGAACCCGACGAGCGGCATCAGCCAGTAGTCGAGCATCGCCTCCACGCCCACCGGGTGCGAAGGGTGGATGTAGAGCACGGCGTCGTGCGCGTTGGCGATCTCGTAGAGCGGGTGGAACCGAGCGTCGCTCAGCGCCACGCCGTTGACGTTGCCGAACAGCATGGCACCGGGAAGCTTGAGTTGGCTCAGCGCACGCTCGAGCTCGCGTGCCGAGGCCGCGGGATCGTTCAACGGCAGCGTCGCCAGCGCCGTGAAGTGATGCCCTCGCCCCTCGATCGCCTCGCGGAACTCATCGTTGACCAGCGATGCCAGCCGGGCGGCGACCGCGGGCGTCTCCACGTGCGTGCCCGGCGTCGTCAGCGTCAACACCTGCATCGCGACGCCATGCTCGTCGAGGACCTCCTCACGGTAGGCGAGGTCGCGATGGCCGCGCACGGCGACGTTGAAGTCCCCGGGGTAGTGGATGACAGGATCTCCCTCGGCATTCACCTCGACCCGGACCGTGCTCTGCCCGCTCTGCAGCGCCTGCATGTAGCGCGGCGGGTAGTAGTGGTTGTGAAAGTCGATCACGCGCACGTCGTGGTTCCTTTCTCTAGGGCGACGCCGAGTCCGGAGGGTTCTGGACACGACCGCGCCCCCACAAGAGATAGACCGGAAGGCCGGCGGCCACCAGCCCGAGGCCGATGAGGCTGTCGCGCGGGTCGTGGGCGACCTGATTGACGACGATCGCCAGGCAGATCGACGCGAAGGCGAGCGGCGCCACCGGAAAGCCAGCCGCCCGGAACGCAGGTCGGTAGGCCGCCGACCCACGCAGCCGCATCACGCCGAGCGCCAGGGCGCCGAAGAAGATCCATTCCGTGTAGACGACCCGGGACACGATGGCGCTGTAGCTCCCGGTCCACACCAGCACGCAGGCCCAGGCGCCCTGCACGAGCAGCGCCCGGTACGGCGTCCGAAAGCGCTCGTGCACGGCGCCCAGCCAGCGGAACAGCAGCCCGTCGTCCGCCATCGCCAGATAGACGCGGGGGCCGGCGAGGATGATGCCGCTGACCGCGCCGAGGGAGGAGACGATGACGAGGAGCGCGATCGCGGACGAGGCGCCGGGGCCGGCCGTCGCCAGCGTGGCGTCGTAGGCGATGCGCGTCGACGACAGCACGCGGTCCAATGGCAGGACGAGCCGATAGGCGGCGTTCAGTGCGAGGTAGATGGCGACGACGACCGCGGTACCGATCATCAGCGCGCGGGGGATCGTCCGCTCCGGATCGCGAGTCTCCTCGGCGGCGTAGCTCACCATGTGCCAGCCGCCGAAGGCGAAGAGGCCGGCGACGAGCGCGCGCAGGAACGCGTCGGCATGCGACGCCGCGGACGCCTCGGGGACGCGCACCGTGCCCGTGGCAAGGAGCAGAACCAGCAACCCGGCGATGGCACCGAGCTTCGCGATCGTCAGAGCCGTCTGCACGCCGCTTCCGGGCTTGACGCCGAGGCAGTTGATCGCGGTCAGCACCGCGACGCCGCCCATTGCCGCGAGCCGGATGCCGGCGTCGCCCATCGGGATGATCGTCGCCAGGTAGCGCCCGAACACCATGGCGATGGCGGCGATGATCCCGGTGTGCATGCTCCAGAACATCGCCCAGCCCCAGAGGAACGCCACGGCTGGCGAGAACATCTCGCGCAGGAACACGTAGACGCCGCCCGTCTTCGGATACGCGGACGCGAGCTCGGCGCAGACGCTGGCGCCGAACCACGTCAGTGCGCCGGCGACGATCCACACCAGCAGCATGCCGCCGAAGCTCGGTACGGCGCGGGTGACCTCGGACGGCTGGACGAAGATGGACGCGCCGACGATCGTCCCCACGACCATCGCGGTCGCCTGGACGTTCCCGATCGATCGGCTCAGCGGGCGGGACATGCAAAGGGGATAGCGAGCTTACGCTGCCTTTGCCTGCCGGGCGTCGATCGAGCGCGTCACCGCCGTGAACACGAGCATCGCGACCAGGGACAGCGCGCCGACCCCCGCGAACGCGTACCAGAGGTAGTGGGCGTGCGCGTAGGCCGAGGGCATCGCGGCCTGTCCCGCGAGCCAGGCGGCGTGTTGCGCCTGGAGCTCGGGCGAGAGCCGCGCGGGATCGGGACAGAAGCTCTTCAGCAGGTAGCCGGCGAAGATGAATCCGAACAGCCAGGCGAAGAACGTGTTCATGTGCGCATAGCCCAGGTACAGGCCCTCGCGGCCGGCCGGCGCCTGCTTCGATGCGAACTCGAGGTACTTGGGGCTCAGGAAGCACTCGGCGAATCCCTGGATCGCGATCCCGATCACCATCGTCAGCGTGATCGGGTGAACCGGTGCCCCGAACACCATCACGTTGCCGGTGAACCAGTGCGACGTCGCCATGACCAGCGAGGAGAAGGGGATCAGCACCATCGCCACGGTGATCGAGGCGGCCGGTGCCCAGGCCCGCACCAGCTGCGTCACCCACACCACGTTCAGCACCACGATCAGCGGGTTGACGTTCGCGTACCACTCGGGCTTGTAGGTTTCTCCCGCCATGCGGATCACGTAGTCGGGCATCGAGGCGTAGAGCTGCCCCTGGATGGCCCAGAACCCTGCGGTGATCAGGATCAGCGCGGTGAAGCGCGCATTGCCCAGGGCGGTCGCCATTCCCCGCAGCGTCTCGCCGATGCTCCGCGGGCGTTCGCCGCTGCTCTCCGTGGGGAAGAACGTGAGCGCCACGAGCACGAGCCCGACCAGGCTCGCGGCCGCGGAGAAGTACGGCACGTTGCCGACCCCCATCTGGATCCGGATCGGGGCCACGATGGTCTTGCCCGTGAACGAGCCGATGTTGACCATCATGTAGAAGATGCTGAACGCCCGCGCCCGGTTGGCCGCGTTCGAGGACAGCGACGCGGTGCCGGTGATCACCGGCTTCACGAACGAGCCCCCGATCACGATCAGGAACAACGCGCCCATGACCGGCCAGAAGGCGTGGAAGCGCCCGAGCGAGCCATAGCCGAGCGTGAGCAGCGCGAAGGCGGCGATGAGCGAGTTGCGAAAGCCCAGGCGATCGGCCAGCGCGCCGCTGAAGAACGGGAACAGGTAGATCAGGGCGCCGAACAGTCCGGCCACGAAGCCGGCCTGCACGTCGTCGAGCCCCACCACCCGCAGCAGGTAGGTGCGCAGGGCGATGAAGGTGCCGTAGTAGGCGGCGCGCTCGCACAACTCCGAGGCGTTCGCGAACCAGAACGGGCGGGGGAAGCTCCAGGAGGCTTTCTCGGCGGCCATTTCTACTCCGTCGGGGTGGAGGCGACCGGATGCCCGGCTTGCCTCATGCCGGTCGGATCGGGCGGGCAGCGTGAGCAGGGAACGACAGACCGGTGCCTACATTACACGGTGCCAGGGGAGGTGTAGACTGCGCGCTGGAGAGTCCGGGCCGCGCCCCCGCACGATGCCCCCTCTAGGAGGCTCGTGTGCGTGTCTGGGCCGCAGCGCTGTGGGTCGCATCGTTCCTTGCTGCGGCGGTTGCCGTGGCCGTGGAACTGCAGGTGCCGCTCGATCGTGCCGGTCGCGTGCAGCGCATCGACGCCGCGCTCGCACGCCGTCTCCAGATGTTCGCCGACCGGCCCAACTTCCAGGATGCGCGATTGTTCCAGCTCGCGGACTCGAGCTACGTGCTGGAGATCACCTCGCTCGCCGGCCCCGGGCTGTCGCGAGAGCGCATCCCGCTCACGGCCTTGGGGGCGGACTCACTGCGCAGCGTGGTGACGATCGCCCTGGTCGAGAACCGGACCACACCCGTGCTCGATTCGTCGGGGCGGCCGCTGTTCGTGGCCACGACCACCGCGACGTGCTTCGGCTTCTACGGCTGGGCGGTGCCCTACCTGTTCATGGAGGGCGCCTCGAGCCAGGCCGCGACCGGCACCTACCTGATCATCGCCAGCGGCGGCACGTTCATTCCGCTGTGGCTGACGCGCAACCGGCCCGTGAGCATGGGCGCGGCGCTCATGAGCTGGTACGGCATGTCCCGCGGCGCGCTGCACGGCGCGTTGGTGCCGCTTGCGCTGAGCGACGACCCCGGCAAGTCCGCGGTCGGGGGCGCGTTCGCGCTGAGCATCGTGGAGAGCATCGCGGGATTCGAATGGGCGTCGCGCAGCGGGATGACCGAGGGGAGCGCTGCCACCATCAACAACCTGGGCGACATCGGCACGCTCTACGGGCTCGGCTTCGCCGACCTGGCCGACGCGAATGGCCAGGCGAGCTCGGCCGCCGCGCTGGCCGGCGCTGGCGTCGGGCTGGCGACGGGAGCGGTCTACGCTCGCGGTCGCGACTACACCTATGGCGACGCGAGCGTGATGCGGAGCGCCGGCTGGGTGGGCGGCTACCTCGGCGCCGCGATCGCGGGCGCCGCCGCCCCCGACGAGTGGTCCAAGAGCCACACGGTGGCGACCATGGTCGGTTCGGCCGCCGGCCTCGTGGTCGGCCACAAGCTCGTGGAGCGCACGGATTTCTCGTTCGGTCAGGGCGTGATCGTGGATCTCAGTACGCTCAGCGGCTGGCTGCTGGGTCTGGGCACGGCGTACGTTGCCTCCAGCAGCGGCGGCCTCGACGAATCGGGGTTCTGGATCTCGACCGGCCTCGGCACGTTGGCGGGCTATGCCGTCGGATACGGCGCGAGTGCGAAGTCCGCACGCCGGGCCGCAGCCGACCGGACGTCCTGGCACCTCGACGTGACGCCCCTGCCACCGGCGCGGCGAGGCCAGCCGCCCGGCATGAGCGTCGCGGTGCGTACCTCGTTCGAGTAGGCGGTGTGGCACCGCCGGGTCGCTTCGCCTGAGGCTGGGGATGCACTACATTCACTCGCCCATGAGCCCAGGCCGCGGGAATCTGGACCCCAGCCGCACGGTTGCGGAGCTGAAGGAGCTGCGCGCACTCACCGGTGACGCGAACGGCGCCCAGCGCGTGGCGTTCACCGACACCTGGGTCGCGGGGCGCCGCTGGCTGCGCGGAAAGCTCGACGCGTTGCCGGTCGAAGTCCACGACGACGCCGCGGGCAATACGTGGGCGACGTTGCGCGGCGCGTCCGAGCGTGCGCTCCTGATCGGCGGCCACATGGATTCGGTGCCGAACGGGGGCTGGCTCGATGGCTGCCTGAACGTGATGGCCGGCGTCGAGATCCTCCGCCGCATCTCGGCCCAGTACGACGGCAAGCCGCCCGTCACCGTCCGGCTCGTGGACTGGGCCGACGAGGAGGGGGCGCGGTTCGGCAAGAGCCTGTTCGGCTCTTCGGCGTGCGCGGGTTTCCTCGACCTCGCCGAGGCGCGCGGCTTGAAGGACAAGGACGGCTTGGCACTCCCGGACGTGCTGCGCCAGCACGGCATCGACCTGGAGCGCGCACAGGAGAGCGGCAAGGAGCTCGAGAACGCCGCGGCCTACATCGAGCTGCACATCGAGCAGGGGCCGGTGCTCCTGGACCTGGACCTGCCGCTCGGCACCGTGCTCGGAACCTTCGGTGTCGAGCGGCACGCGATCACGTTCCGAGGCCAGGCGGCGCACTCGGGGAGCACGCCCATGAATCGCCGCCGCGACGCGTTCCTCGCCGCGGGCCGGATGGGCGAGGAGGTGTATCGCATTACGGCCAAGCACGGCGGAGTGTCGACCATCGGCTCGTGCACCACCAAGCCCGGCATCGTCACCAGCGTCGTCGAGGAGTGCCGGATCACGCTCGACCAGCGGCACCTCGACGCCGCCGGGCTCGCAAGCCTGTTCGCGGACGCACGTGCGGCGAGCGAGCGCTTCGCCGCCGAGGCCAAGGTCGTGGTGGCGTGGGACCGGATCTGGAACATCGAGCCGGTGCACTTCGACCCGCACCTGCTCCGGCTCTGCGACGAATCGATCCAGGAGACCTGCGGCAAGCTCCATCGCCTGCCCTCGGGGCCGCTCCACGATGCGGCCGAGGTCGCGCGCGCCGGCGTTCCCACGGTGATGATGTTCGTCCAGAGCCTGCACGGCATCAGCCACAACAAGATCGAGGACACCCGCGAGGAGCACCTCGAGCTCTGCGTGGCGGCGTTCGATCGGCTGGCGGAGAAGGCCATGGCGTGGGTGGCGACGAAGGCGTGAAGGCCGCACCCAGGTCGATCACCTACCGCCAGGCTCGCCGCGCCGACATGCTGGGTTGTGCGCGCGTCTTCGTTCGCTCCTCGCGGGACCTGGCCCGGCGCCATGGCAGCACGCCGCCTCCGGCACGACCTCGTGAGGGTGTGCCGCCGCTGGCACACCTCCAGCGCACGGACCCTCGGGGCTTCCAGGTCGCGGTGAGGGGCGGTCGCGTCGTCGCCTTCGCCGCGACGATCGTTCGCGGCAACACGCACTTCCTCTCCATGTTCTGGACGCTGCCGGGCCTCCAGAGCCATGGCGTCGGCCGGCGCGTCCTGACCCGCGCATTCGCGGAGCCACGGCCCCCGGCGACCGCAGTGCGTTGTGTGTTTGCGTCGCTCGATACACGTGCCCAGATGCTCTACCTCAAGTTCGGCATGCGGCCACGGGGGATGTTCTACCTGCTCAAGGGCGCACTGAAGGCGGCGCCGCGCCCGAGGCTCGGGGTGACGCTCCGGCAGGTCGGCAAGCCCGGCGAAGTCACGAGGCGGACACTCACGATCGCCGCACGCTTCGATCGCTGGTTCCGCGCGGCCCGCCGAGACGCGGACATCCGGTACGTGATGGGCCTGCCAGGTGCGCGGTTCTTCACCGCGCATGCCGGCTCGAGAACCGTCGGGTACGCGATCGTCAACGAGAAGGGACGCATCGGACCGGCCGGCGTCGTGGACCCACGCTTCAGTGCTGGCCTCGCCTCGGCGACCATCGAAGTCGCCCGCGGGCTCGCGGCCAAGGAGGTGACCGTGTTCGTGCCGGGCACCAACGCCGGGGCGCTCAGCGCATTCCTCGAGGCGGGGTTGAAGACCGACTTCTTCGGCGCCTGGATGTCGGCGAAGCCGGTGGGCTCGTTCGAGGGCTACCTGCTGGCGGGCGGGATGCTGCTCTAGGTCCCGCCAGAATGCAGTTCAGCGACGCCCGCAACGCTGCTAGGCTCGGCGCACCCGGGAGACAGTGAACGGCCGCCCATCCCTCGCGAGGCGTGATGAACCGGTCCCGCTCGACCCTGTTGGTGACGTTGCTCGTCAGCGTGGCATTCCTGTCGCCCACGCCCGTGCGCCAGACCGCGAGCGCACCCGAGCAAGGTGAGCAGGGTGTGCCTCGCCTGGGTGTCGGCATCGAAGACGACGCCGATGCGCAGGCGGAGATGGAGTTCCTGATCCAGCGCGACCCGCGCACGAACACGATCCCGCGGGACATACGAACGCGCGAGCTGAGCCTTGCCCGCTCGCTGCCGGACCGACGCGTGCGCGCGTTCAAGGCGGGTCCCTACGGCGCCGACCAGATCCAGGCGCTCGACTGGGTGGAGCGTGGGCCCAGGAACATCGGCGGCCGGACCCGGGCGCTCGCCGTCGACATCGCGCACCCGGCCACGCTGATCGCCGGGAGCGTCGGCGGCGGCATCTGGCGATCGTTGAACGACGGCGCGTCGTGGTCGCCGCGCACGGCGCCGGGCCAGGTCCACAACACCACCTGCATCGCCCAGGACAAGCGAGCGGGGCACATGGGCACCTGGTATGTCGGCACCGGGGAGGTGCGCGGCTCGACGACGAACGCCACGCGCTGGGGCGCCCTCTACCTCGGCGACGGCATCTTCAAGTCCACGGACGGCGGCTCGACGTGGGCGACCCTGCCCTCGACCTCATCGGGCACGCCGCAGACGG
>DATLUU010000442.1:0-5088 GCA_035577885.1 Verrucomicrobiia bacterium | reverse complement strand
GCGAAGCCCTCCCCCAGGCTCGCGAGCCAGCGGCC
Source organism: Verrucomicrobiia bacterium (assembly GCA_035577885.1). Lineage (GTDB taxonomy): Bacteria > Eisenbacteria > RBG-16-71-46 > RBG-16-71-46 > RBG-16-71-46 > JAIOPA01. Next base: position 5,053 of record DATLUU010000442.1, on the reverse strand, counting down.
GTGATCGCAGCCCGAGACGACGGCGCGCGCTTCGTCGGAGCTCGCGCAGGCGAGGCTTGCGGCGAGCCGGGCCTCGGCGTTCGCGAGCTCGGCGCCCGCGGCGCGTAGGCGGAAAGCCATCGTCCCCGCGCACGCCGCGTCCTCGAGCGCGAAGCGGCCGAGCTTGCCGGCGCACACGAGCCAGATCTCACGTTCGCTCGCGAGCGCCTGCACTGTGGCGCTCAGCGCCGCGAAGCTCCCGAGCAACCGCCGCCGGCAGCGCGCCGCGGCGAGCAGCGCACGCGAGCCGTTCGTGCTCGCGAACGCGAGCGTCTTCCCCGCGACGCGCTCGCGCGTGAACTCGAGTGGCGAGTTCCCGAGATCGAACCCGGGCACGATGCGGCCCTCGCGCTCGCCGCAGGCGAGCGTGCCCGGCGTGCGATCGCGAAACGCGATCGCCTCTGGCGTCGTCGCGAACGGAACGATGCGCGCGGCGCCGTTCGCGCGTGCGACGGCGAGCGTCGTCGTGGCGCGCAGCACGTCGATCGCCACCGCGCAGGCGTCGGCCGGCAGGGCGCCCGGCGCGGGTGGCACGAGCGCCACGCGCACCGACGCGGTCACGGCGTCGGGACCGGCGGGTGCTCCTTGAGCAGCTCCTCGACGAAGCGCGTGCTCAGGTCGCCCTTGCGGAACTTCTCCGAGGCGAGCGCAAGACGGTGGAACGGGATCGTGGTCTTGATGCCCTCCACGATCATCTCCTCGAGCGCGATCTCCATGCGGCGGATCGCCTCCGGGCGGTCCTTCCCGTGCGCGATCAGCTTGCCGATCATCGAGTCGTAGTAGGGCGGGATCGTGTAGCCCGCGTACACGTGGCTGTCCACGCGCAGCCCCGGGCCGCCGGGGCGATACCAGTACGTCACCTTGCCGGGGCTCGGCCGGAAGCCGTGCTCGAAATCCTCGGCGTTGATGCGGCACTCGATCGCGTGGCCGTTCAACTTGACGTCCGATTGCTTGAACGTCATCGGCTCACCGGCCGCGACCAGGATCTGCTCCTTCACGAGATCGATGCCCGTCACTTCCTCGGTCACCGGGTGCTCGACCTGGATGCGCGTGTTCATCTCCATGAAGTAGAACGAGCCGTCCTGGTCGTAGAGGAACTCCATCGTGCCCGCGTTGCGGTAGCCGATCGACGCCGCGCCGTTCGCGGCCAGCTCGCCCATCTGCACGCGCTGCTCCGGCGTCAGCACCGCGCTCGGGGCCTCCTCGATCAGCTTCTGGTGATTGCGCTGCACCGAGCACTCGCGCTCGCCCATGTGCACGACGCTCCCCTTCCCGTCGCCGAAGAGCTGGATCTCGATGTGACGGGGCTGGGTGATGTATTTCTCGAGATACACCGACGAATTGTTGAACGCCGCGCCCGCCTCGGCCTGGGCGATGCCGAAGCCCTGGCGCAGGATCTTCTCGTCCCAGGCGATGCGCATGCCGCGCCCGCCGCCGCCGGCCGCCGCTTTCACGATCACCGGGAAGCCGATCTCGCGCGCGATGCCGATCGCCTCGTCGACGTCGTTCAGAACGCCGTCGCTGCCGGGCACCATGGGCAGCCCGGCCGCCTTCATCGTGCGCTTGGCCTCGGCCTTGTCGCCCATGCGGCGGATCATCTCGGGGCTCGGGCCGATGAACGTGAAGTTGCACGACTCGCAGACTTCGACGAAGTGCGCGTTCTCCGACAGGAACCCGTACCCGGGATGGATGGCGTCGGCGCCGGTCACCTCGGCGGCGGAGATCAGCCGCGCGATGTAGTTGTACGACTGCGCCGGCGCCGGCGGGCCGATGCACACCGATTCGTCCGCGAGCCGCACGTGCAGGCTCTCACGGTCGGCCTCGCTGAACACGGCCACGGTGGCGATGTCCAGCTCGCGGCAGGCGCGGATGACCCGCAGGGCGATCTCGCCGCGGTTGGCGATCAGGACTTTCTTGAACAAGGGAGCCGGCTACTCCCGCGACATCCAGTCGCTCCCGCTCGCTCCCGGCCTCGCCGGCGCGCCCGTCGTGCTCGAGCCCTCGGCGGCCTCGATCGGCTGCCAGGTGCGGTCCGAGGTCGCGGCGATGCCCTTGAGCTTCAGCGCCAGCTCGTTCGGGTTGTTGCAGTTCCGGAGTGCTTCTTCCTCGGTGATGAGCCCCTCGCGCAGCAGCGCCAGCACGGACTGGTCGAACGTCTGCATGCCGTACTGCGTCACGCCCTCGGCGATCAACTGGTGCAGCAGCGGGACCTTCTCGGGATCCAGGATGTATTCGCGCACGGTGGGCGTGGTGATCATCACCTCGACGGCGGGGATGCGGCCGGCGCCGTCCTTGCGCGGGATCAGGCGCTGCGAGATGACCGCGCGCAGGTTCGCCGCGAGCCCCATGCGCACCTCGTCGTGCTGGTGCGGGGGGTAGAACGAGATCACGCGCTGGATGCTCTGCACCACGTCGGTGGTGTGCAGCGTGCTCATCACGACGTGCCCGGTGTCCGCGGCCATGAGCGCCGTGGACATGGTCTCGAGGTTGCGCACCTCGCCGACCAGGATGATGTCGGGATCCTGCCGCAGCACGTAGCGGAGGCCGTCCTGGAACGAAGCGGTGTCGAGTCCGACCTCGCGCTGGTGGATGAACGACAGCCGGTCGCGGTGCAGGAACTCGATCGGGTCCTCGACGGTGATGACGTTGCGCGTCGTGGTGCGATTGATGGTGTCGATCATGGCTGCGAGGCTCGTACTCTTGCCCGAGCCGGTGCGGCCGGTGACGAGGATCAGCCCGCGCGGCGAGAACGCCAGGTCACGGATCACCGGCGGCAGCCCCAGGTCCTCGATCGAAGGCACCTCGACGGGCACGTGGCGCAGCGCCAGCGCCGGCGTGCCGCGCTGCATGAAGATGTTGGCGCGGAAGCGCGCCAGGCCGGAGACGCCGAACGCGAAGTCGATCTCGTGGTGCGACGCGAAGTGCGCGCGCTGTTCCTCGTTCAGCATCTGCTGGTAGACCTCGCGCAGCTCCTGCGAGGTGGGCGCCGGCTCGTCGAGCGTGTAGAGCACGCCGTCCACGCGCACCACCGGCGGCGTGCCTGCCTTCAAGTGCAGGTCGCTCGCGCGCGCCGCGATCATCTTCTCCAGCACGGTTCGGATGTTCATGTCGCCCTTTCTCGACGGGGCCCTCGCGCCGCCCCTGTCATCGGCCGCGGAGTGTCCCGACTGGACCTCCGTGTCACAGCGGGTCGATCAAGAAGAGCTTCTGGCCGAATTCCACGGGCTGGGCGTTGTCGACGAGGATCTGCGCCACCCGTCCCTTGGTTTCCGCCTCGATCTCGTTCATCAGCTTCATGGCTTCGATGATGCACACGGTCTGCCCCACCTCGATCACGTCCCCGACCTCGACGAACGGGTCGGCGTCCGGCGCGGGGGAGCGGTAGAACGTGCCCACCATGGGGGAGACGATCGCCTTCCCCGCCGGCGGTTCGACCGGCGCGGGCGCCGGTGCCGGCGCCGCGGGAGGTGCGGCGGCCGCGGCAGGCACCGCGACGGCCGCGTGCAGCGAGCCGCCGTTCGAGGGGCTCGCGGAGATGCGCACCGAGCGGCCTCCCGCGTTCAGCTCCAGTTCGCCGATGCCGGTGCTCTGGACCAGGCTGATGAGGCGCTCGAGCTCGTGGAGCTGGAAGCCGGCGACGACGTGGTCGGCCTTCTCGGCGGGCGGGGTTTCGGCCCCCGCCGCAGCGGCCCTGGGCGGCTTGGGGGCGCTGCGGCCGGCCCGCGCGCGCTTCTTGCGCTCAGCGCCGCGCGGCATGCGCCCCCAGGCGTTCGACCAGCCCGCGCAGGGCGAGCCGATAGCTGTCCGGTCCGAACCCCGACACGCTCGCCATCACCACGCCGGACACCAGCGAGCCGTGGCGGAACGCTTCCCTTGCGTGCGGGTTCGACACGTGCACCTCGACCGTCGGGAGGCCCGCGCCCACGATCGCGTCGCGGATCGCGACGCTCGTATGCGTGAGGCCGCCCGGGTTGAAGACCACACCGTGACAGCGGCCGCGAGCCTGGTACAACGCGTCGATGAGAACGCCCTCGTGCGCGCTCTGGAGCGTCTCGATCTCGCAACCGAGCTCACCCGCGAGTGCGACGAGGCTCGCGTTCACCTCTTCCAGCGTCACGCGGCCGTAGACTTCCGGCTCGCGTGTTCCGAGCGCCTGGAGGTTGGGTCCGTGCAGGATGAGGATGCGGAGCATCGGGGCCGCCTTCAGGCACGCGACGTGCTCGCCCCGGCGAAGGCCAGCGCGGCACGCACGAGTCGGGACTCCACAGCGCGCGGCACGCTAGCATCGCCTATGCGGGGCGTCAACACCCAGCGCACCTCTCCATTCGCTCGCTTCTTGTCCTGCCGCAAGGCTTTGAGCAGGCGTTCGATCCCCACACGCGGCATGCGGGCAGGCAGCCCGAGATGGTCGAGCGCCGCCTCGAGCCGCACGTGCGACTCGGGGGCGAGGCCGGCCACGCGCACCGAAAGCCAGGCGGCCGCCCGCATGCCGATCGCCACCGCCTCGCCGTGGAGCAGCCGGCGGTAGCCGAGGCTCGCTTCGATCGCGTGCCCGAGCGTGTGGCCGAAGTTGAGCGCGGTCCGGCCGCCACCGGGCCGCTCGCGCTCGTCGGCGAGCACGACGCTGGCCTTGGCGCGGATCGAGCGCTCGACGGCGCCGGCGAGTGCTGCGGGCTCGCCGCGATCGAGCGCGTCGAGCTGCAACTCGAGCCAGTCCCAGAGCGCACGGTCGACCGCGAACCCGGTCTTCACCACCTCGGCGAGTCCGCTCCGGCGTTGCCGCGGCGGCAGCGTGGCGAGTGTCGCGGGATCCACGAGCACGCCGGCCGGCTGGTGGAACGCGCCGACGAGATTCTTGCCCGCCGCGAGGTCGATCGCGGTCTTGCCGCCGACGCTGGCATCGACCTGCGCGAGGACGGTCGTGGGCACCGCGACCCAGGGCACGCCACGGAGCCAGGTCGCGGCCGCGAACCCGGCCAGGTCGCCGACGACACCGCCGCCCAGGGCCACGACG
>DATLUU010000441.1:0-2905 GCA_035577885.1 Verrucomicrobiia bacterium | reverse complement strand
CCGTCCCAGACCACGGCCGCGGCGACGCGCACGCGCTTCACGTCCGCCCTTCCGCGAGCGATGCCTCGAAGCGCGCGAGGTAGCGGCGGTCCCCCGCGGCGCGCGCGGCGATGGCTTCGCGCGCGGCGGCGCACAACGCGTGCGCCTGGTCGTTCGTCGGCCGGCCGCGCCGAAGTGCGCGCGGGAGCTTCAAGTAGTTGGGCGGCGAATCGATCAGGAGCGGCGAGCGCGCGAGCGCCCACAGGTCGCACTGCCGTTCGCCGCGCGGCACCAGCCCCCGCGCCTGGAGCAGGTGCGTGTACTCGTGGGCGATGGTGAAGAGTTGGAGCTGGCGCGGCCGCACCCACACGCCGGGCCGCTCGGGATCGAGCGAGCCCCAGCCCAGCACGCCGCGCTTCTGCGCCAGGCCGACGCGGATGTTCACGCCCTCCAGCTCGGGAAAGAACCGCCGCGCGAACTCGAGATACTCGAGGATCCGCTCGCGATGCGGCGAGCGCAGCACGAGCCGCGACGGCGTCCAGCGCGGGCGCTCGGGACCGAGCTCGAGCGAGAGCTGTTCGAGGAGCTTGGGGCCCCGCTTGCGACGCTGGGTCGGGCCGCTCGGCCGGCGCGGCGGCGTCGCCGGCTCGATCTGGAGCGCCGCGGTCGCCCGGCGCGGAGCCCGCGACGGGTGCTCGGCGCTCGCGAGCGACAGCTCGCGGCGCGCGCGCTCCAGCTTGCGGCGCGACAGCATGCGGAGCAGGCGCTTGAACAGCGCGGGGCGGGGCATCGCGGGCAGTCTTCACGATGCGGCCCCGGCGGGTCAATTCACTCCGGGCGCATTTCCCAACCCATGGGCACTCGGGCATGCTTCGCGCCCGCATGGCACCCAACGAGCCTGTCCTCACGCGTCCGCAGCTCACGGCCGTGGTCCCCGCCTACAACGAGGTCGAGAGCCTGCCCCAGCTCCTGCGTGAGCTGCGCACGGCGCTCGACGCCACCGGGCGCACGTGGGAGCTGGTGCTGGTGGACGACGGCAGCACCGATGGCAGCGGTGAGCTGCTCGAGGCCGAGGCCGCGCGCGACGCGCGCCTGGTGGTGCTGCGCTTCGTGAAGAACGCCGGCCAGAGCGCGGCGCTGGCCGCGGGCCTGGCGCGCGCGCGCGGCGACGCGGTGGTGACGCTGGACGCCGACCTCCAGAACGATCCCGCGGACATCCCCAACCTGCTCGCTGCGCTCGCGGGCGCGGACGTGGTCTCCGGCGTGCGCGCGAAGCGGCACGACTCGTGGATCCGCCTCGTGTCGTCGCGCATCGCCAACGCCACGCGGCGCGCGGTGCTCGGCGACCAGGTCACGGACATCGGCTGCTCGCTCAAGGCCTACCGCCGCGAGGTGCTCGAGGGCCTGCCCATGTTCGTGGGCGTGCATCGCTTCCTGCCCGCGCTGTGCGGGTTCCGCGGCGCGCGGGTGGTGGAAGTGCACGTTCACCACCGGCCGCGCACGCTGGGCGTGAGCAAGTACGGCATGGGGAACCGGCTCTGGCGCGGCATCCACGACCTGATCGGGGTGTCGTGGCTCAAGGTGCGGCTGCTGCGTTATCGCGTCAGGAGCGACTGACGGCTCGTGCTCGGCGACGAGTGCGCAAGTCTTTGGAAAATCGCTTCATCCCGACCGCCAAGTCGTTGCCCGGTCGTTCATCAGCGATCTTCCGAGCTTGCGCCGCCGGGGCCCACGCCCGTACTGTGAAGGCAGCTTCCCCTGATCGATCATGGAGGATCTTTCACGTGAGAAGATTCGCTCTCACCCTGCCCGCGGCGCTCGCCGCGCTCGTTGTCTTCACCACCGCCCCCGTGTGCAAGGCCGGCGGGCTCACCGGGATCGACGGCATGATGTCGACCGTGCTGCAGGAAGGCCAGAGCTCGTTCTCGGGCCTCGCCATCCGCGGCCGATTCCAGGACAGCCGTTTCATCAACAACGTGGATTTCCTGCCCACGGTCGAGTACTGGCGGAACAGCAGCACGATCAACGCGTTCGGCCTGAACGCGGTGCGCCGTGACGCCACGCTGGGCGCGGATGTGCGCTATCTCTTCCCCGGCGAGATGTGGCGCTTCTATGCCGGCGGCGGCTACTCCATCCACTTCCTCTCGGCCGAAGTGCACGCACCCGTGGCCGGGCTCGAGGACGCGAACGACTCGCTGACGAAGGGTGGCTTGACCGTGCTCGGCGGCGTCGCGTTCGGCACCACGTCACGCGTGGGGAACTTCATCGAGCTCAAGGGCCACCTGGTGAGCGGCTTCCGCCAGCTCAAGATCAACATGGGGCTGAGCTGGAACAAGTAGGTCGCGCTTCCGGGCTGCGGTAGAATCCCCGCATGCTCGCCGGACTGAACCGGATCGGCCTGCTCGCCCTGTGCGTCCTGCCGGCGCTGGGGTTCGGCGCACGCGTCCCGGGGTCGCTCCCGGTCGCGACGTACCTCAGCGCGTGTGGTGGAACAGGCCAATCGCCCACCGTGCGCACGAGCTACACGACCGCGCACCACCCGGCGCCGCGGCCGAAGTCAGCGCCGGTCGACGTGTTCGAGGTGGGCTCGAAGCCCGCGCGCGAGTACGAGCTGGTCGGGATGGTGCAGGTGCTCGCCCACGTCTCGGGCACCGGACCCGCGGAGCTCACCGAACGCGCGAAGCTCGCGGCGCGGCAGATGGGTGGCGACGCGCTCGTGAGCGTGCAGGTCGACGATGCCGCGCACACCCGCCCGCCCGCGGGGCCGGTCGGCAGGCTCGCGCTGCTGGCGCTTGTGGTGCGCTGGAGCGAACGCGCGAACGCTCAGTAGCTGAGTTGTGCTCCGAAGATTGCAGATGGCGCGGGGGGTGCAGTGACTAGCGGGCATGACTGTCCGCTCCGCCCCGTTCGTGCCCCCGTTCTGCCC
>DATLUU010000440.1:0-2630 GCA_035577885.1 Verrucomicrobiia bacterium | reverse complement strand
CCAAGACCACGGGCACGATCCTGCAGATCCGCGTCGGCACGACGATCACGCGCGGGCCGGACAGGAGCCTGAACCCCGCCACCACGACGGCGCTCCGCGTGCTGCCGATCGAGCGTCCCGCGGTTCCGGCGGTGACGCGCGCACTCACGCTCAACGAGAACCAGGGCGAGGACGGACCGCTCAACATCTTCGTCAACAACACGATGTGGGACACCGATGTGAGCGAGACGCCGGTGGTCGGGTCGACCGAGGTGTGGGAGATCATCAACCTCACCGCCGATACTCACCCGATCCACCTCCACCTGTTCCAGTTCCAGCTCCTCGATCGCCAGGCGTTCAAGACCTCGAAGTACGTCAAGGTCTATGGCGCTCCGGCTCCCGGGGACGGCCCGCCGCTCGCCTACAACACGCTGAATGCCACTACCGGCAACAAGCTGGGCGGCAACCCGGACGTCGCTCCGTACCGGACCGGCCCGGTCTTCCTGCCGGACCCGAACGAGGCCGGCTGGAAGGACACGTTCCGGATGAACCCGGGCGAGGTGACGCGCGTGCTGGTTCGCGTGGCGCCGCAGAACGCGACCGAGCGGCTCGGGCACGCCGTCGTGCCGGGGCAGAACCTCTATCCGTTCGATCCCACCGCCGGGATGGGCGTCGCCAATGACGGCTTCGGTTTCCCCGGAGGCCCCGGTTACGTGTGGCACTGCCACATCGTCGACCACGAGGACAACGAGATGATGCGGCCGATGACGATCGCCTCGTTGCCGGCGGGCGTGGCATTGCGGGGCGGGGCCATGGGTGATGGCGAACCGGCCGAGACGCGCGTGCAACTCGCCGGGGCGGTCCCGAACCCCAGCGTCAACGGTACGCGGATCGGCTTCACGCTCCCCGAGGCGATGGACGTCACGCTCGCCGTGTACGACATCGCCGGGCGCGAGGTGGCGCGACTCGCCAGCGGCCTGTGGCCCGCGGGCGAGCACTCGGTCGCCTGGTCCGGGACGGACGCGATCGGACGCGCGCTGCCGGCCGGTGCCTACATCTACCGGCTCGAGGCGGGCGGCGAGCGGCTGGTGCGCAAGCTGGCGATCGTCCGCTGACGAAGGATCACCGCCGTTCGTCGGGGGACCGACGGCGTGTGAGCGGGGCCCCGCCCAGGGTTGGGCGGGGCCTTCGGCCTTCGGCGTCCGGGCCGGCGCCGCGATCAGTAGAGCCGCTGGAGCCTCGCGCCCGGGTAATAGTGAGCGAGGATGTCCTCGCCGCTCGCGCCCGTTCGCGCCATGCCGAGCGCGCCGGTCTGGCAGAGCCCCACGCCGTGGCCCGAGCCGGCGCCGCTCGCGACGATCGCCAGGGGCTTCATGCTGGCGCCGTCTCGCCTGACCCCGATCTTGAACAGGTTCGAGCGCAGGATCGATCCCGAGTTGCCGCCACGCCGCAGCACCTGCCGCAGCGAGTAGGCGGGGATGGTCACGAGCCCGGTCGAGGTCACGACCTCGAGCCGCCACACGCGTCCCGAGATCGAGCGCTCGGCCACGCGCACGTCGCGCACCTCGCCCACGCCGCCCGCCGGCAGCGGCACGCCGAACTGCGGCGCGTACTTCTCCAGGTTCGCGGCGAACTCGCGCGGCGTCCACTCCTCGCGCCAGCGGAACTGCGAGGAGAGCGCGCAGTGGTCGCCCCTGGCGCCCGAGTCCGCGTGGCTCGTCAGGTAGTCGTAGCCCCCCGTCGGCCAGGCCTCCCACGCCTCGGCCGTGATGCCTCCACAGGTGGAGCAATAGTTGGCCCGGATCGGCGCGCCGTGCGAGAGCCCCACCAGCCCGCGCGTGCTCTCGACGCAGCGCGTGGCGAGCGGGCGCTCGGACTCCGAGGCGCCGTAGACCTGGTCTTCGACGGTGGCGTAGAGGTCGAAGCCCTGGTCGCCGCGCCGGCCGCGGTAGAACAGCGTGTAGCTCCGCGCCGCCACGGCCTGCGCGCGTCCCGCCTCGAGCAGCGAATCGGAGAGCGCCCCGATCTCGCCCGGGACCACGCCTATCAGGTAGCGCTCGAGCGTCACGCGCGTGGCCACGGTGAGCTTGCCGTTCTGGTTCATGAACAACTTGAGGCGTCCGCGCCAGTGAGAGCCGTTCCAGGTGATCCGTGCCGCGTCGGCGCTCGCCCAGCCCGGCGGCCCCACCCACAGCGTATCGCCGGCGTGGAGCACGAGCAGCGGCACCGCGCGCGGCTTGTCGCCGGGCGTGACCAGGAGCTGGTTGCCGGAGATCTTGAACTCCACGGGGCCCGCCGTGGAGTGCGTGCCCGGTCGATCCACCGACTGCACCTCGAGCGGCTGCGTGCCGTCGAACCCCACGCGCGCGGATTCGAGCCCCCAGGCGAGGCCGATGTCGAGCGACGGCTCGCCGTCGAGCGCGATCGGTGCCGGAGGCACCGCGGGCACGGGCACCGACTCGCTCGGGGCGGGCGCGGCGGCCGTGGGTGCCGGCTCGGCCCGTGGCGGCGGCGCGGGAGACTTCGCGTTGGGCAGTGGCCCACAGCCGGCGAACGCGAGCACGAAGGTGCAGGCGATGATCGGGCGCATCGCTCTCATCCGTGAGATGCAACTCATGTCACTCCCCTCCCAGTGTCCCGTCCCAGAGGTA